>DAOWLG010000048.1 GCA_030643485.1 Candidatus Nealsoniibacteriota bacterium
AATTAAAAATCGTTCTGACCGGCTGCATCTTAAAATCTGATTTGAAAAAATTCAGAGAAAAATACGATTATATTTTATCCATCAAAGATTTGCCCCATTGGAATGTGTCATTGCGAGGACTTTTCTGTTTGTCATTGCGAGAAGCGAGCCGTAGGCGAGCGACGAAGCAATCTCATTGCTTTTCATCCAACTGCGATTACTTAAAAATTAAGCCGAAATACACTACAAAATTTAGTGCTTATATCCCGATAATTATTGGCTGTAATAATTTTTGCTCTTATTGCGTTGTCCCTTATACTCGCGGTCCAGAAATATCAAGACCGACAAAAGACATCTTGTCTGAAATAAAAAAATTGATTAAAAAAGGATATAAGGAAATATGGCTGATTGGAGAAAACGTCAACAGTTACCATTGTCTTATTCGTGCGAATAAGACAATGGTTAATTTTTCTCAATTACTAAAAATGGTAAATGATATTCCTGGGGATTTTTGGATTAGATTTACATCTTCCCATCCAAAGGATTTTTCCGATGAACTGATTGAAGCTATTGCTAAAAGCGAAAAAGCCACCAAATATATCAGTTTGCCAGTTCAGTCGGGAGACAATGAAATCCTTAAAAAAATGAACAGGACTTATACTGTAAAAGAATATAAAAATTTAGTTAAAAAAATACGAAAAAAAATTCCAAATGTCACTTTATCTACTGATGTAATTGTCGGTTTTCCCAAAGAAACAAAAAAACAATTTCAAAACACAATAAAATTTTTTAAGGAAATTGAACCTGATATGGCTTATATTGCCCAATATTCCCATCGCCCCGGCACTGCCACCTTCAAAATGAAAGACACTGTGTCCCATAAAGAAAAAGAAAGAAGAGATAAAATATTGACTAAAATCCTTGAAAAAACCGCCCTGAAAAACAATAGAAAATATATTGGAAAAATCGTAGAAGTTTTAATAGAATACGAAAAAAAGGGTTGGCTGATTGGAAAGACAAAAGAATATAAGACAACAAAATTCAAAGGAAATGAAAATTTAATTGGGAAATTTGTAAAAGTTAAAGTAACTGACGCTATTCCTTGGGGCCTGAAAGGAAATTTGAAAGAATAAAGCTGGGAGAGAACGGGTCTCTGCCATTCGGCAGAGACCCGTTCTCTTAAAAACTAAAAAATTAAATAAAAAAAGGCGGTAATTAAAAAATCCGCCTTATATCTTATTTCAATCTTTCGTATGCATCTTTGGTGAGCCGATATCTATTATTTTTTCTCTCTATATCGTTGGAAGGCACATATTTTCCTTCCCATGAATACAATGTCTCCTTATGTTTTCCCATCTCAGTTTTATCTTCTCGTACTACTCTCGACCTTCTTTTTTCTTCAGCCCAAGCAATTAAACATCGCAAGCTGCAAAAATCTACTTCTTCAGACGAAAGTGCGATGCCGTAATCTCTCTCTTTGTACCGACTTTCTGTGTTATAAAATCCTGTGCTTTCATCTATTTCTTTGCCGCATTCAGGACCATCGCAAAATTTTTTTTCCATTTTTTTTCTTTTTCACCTCCTATTTTTTACTTAAACTTCTATCTTCAACTTATCACAACCAAAAATTATGTCAACCCCCCACCTAATAAGGACAAGGTGCCGAAGGCACCTAATTGACGAAGTCAGTCCTTATTAGGTGTGGGGGTCAATAGTTTTCTTAAGATTTTTTGGACTGTTTCTGGTTTTGCTTTGCCTTTGGTTGCGGACATTACCTGACCAATCAAGAATTGCAAGGCGTTTTGTTTTCCTTTTTTGAAATCTTGTACTGGCTTTGGATTTTTTGAAAGTACTTCTTTTACTTTTTTTTCAATTTCCGAATCATCGGTTATTTGGCTTAATCCTTTTTCTTCAATAATATGAGACGGCTCTGCTCCGGTTCTAAACATCTCTTCTAAAACCATTTTGGCAATTTTTGATGAAATTTGCTTTTTGTAAATTAAAGTGATAAACTCGGCAAAATTTTCCGGAGTTATCAAAAATTTCTTGTCAACAACTGAAATATTTTTTAATAATCCTTGCAAATCCGTAAGAATATAGTTTGAACAAATTTTCGCCAGTTTCAAAAATTCATCTCTTTCTACTTTACTTTTCATATCTGTTTCTTTAATCCAATTTCTGAATTCTGATATTACTTTTTCAAAATATTCTCCTAAAATTTTATTTTGAACAAAAACCTCAATTTCTTGTTTTGGCAATCCATATTCCGCGTCAAACCTTTCCCTTCTTGCCTGCGGCAATTCCGGAATTTCCGCTTTGATTTTTTCTATATCTATATTATTTTGAATTTTGGATTTAGAATTTCCAATGCGAAGCATCGGCAAATCAGGTTCTGGAAAATAGCGATAATCATGGGACTCTTCTTTTTCTCTTTGGCTTATGGTTATTTGCTTGGCATCGTGCCATCCGCGGGTTTCCTGAATTACTTTTTCTCTTTTTTCTAAAACCCTTGTTTGCCTGATAATCTCATATTCAATCCCCTTCTCCACCGCGCGAAATGAGTTAAGATTTTTTATTTCCACTTTGGTTCCAAGTTTTTCTGAATTTTTACTTAAAGAAATATTGACTTCGCACCTCATTTGTCCTTTTTCCATATCAGCGTCAGAAACATCCAAGTATCTTAAAATCATTCGCAATTCTTCGGCAAATTTCCTTGCTTCCGTGGAAGAATGAATATCTGGCTCGGTGACTAATTCCATTAAAGGAACTCCTGCCCGATTAAAGTCAACCAAGGAATAATCTTCTCCTTTCGGATGGACCAATTTTCCGGTATCTTCCTCTAAATGGATTTCTCTTATCTTAATTTTTTTGTTATTGATTTCTAAAAATCCATTTTTGCAAAACGGCTGATATAATTGAGAAATTTGATAACCTTTTGGCAAGTCAGGATAAAAATAATTTTTCCTGTCAAACTTAGAATTCTTTTGGATTTTACAATTCAAGGCAAACCCGGTTTTTATTACCTTTCTCACCGCTTCCTTGTTTATTACCGGCAAGGTTCCCGGGTGCGCCATACAAATAGGACAGATATTAACATTTGCCTGTTTTTCATTCGGGTCATTAGCGCAACTGCAGAACATTTTTGATTTTGTCTTTAATTCGGCGTGGATTTCCAAACCGATGGTTGGATGATACATATTAATTTTATTATACTTTATTAAAAAAATAAAAAAAGAGGTAATGTGATGTAATATCATTCCTCTTTTTGTGAATATAAAAATAGAATACTTATTAAAATTGAAAGAGCAAAAAGAACAAAAAATAAAATCCGCACTTGAGTCATCGCTTTGCCTGAAATTTTTGTTCCGGCTGAATTATTGTGTAAAAAATCTGTTGTGTTGAAAAGTGCGGCTTGGAGGATGGGAGAAAAGCAGAAAAATGCCAATCTTTTACTTTTTTTTTATTTTTCGGGTTCCGGCGGATACCTTAAATCGTGCTGAAACTCGAGCAACTCTTGCAACGAGAGTTTTACTTTTTCTTGTTGTTCCATTTTACTTTACCTCCATTTTTTATTTTACTCGCTGAAAAAAATATGTCAACCCCGCCCTTGCATGCAAGGGCGGGGTTGACCTGTGGAAAACTTATAAATAAAAAAAGGACGAAAGATGAATCGCCCTATGTTTTTTTATTTTTGTTATCTGCTCGTAATGTCTTGCGGGCTGACAGGCAAAAGATTAACTTGTTTGGCTTGCACTATATCTGTTTTATAGATATGCAGAGAGTCATTGTAATCAATAATCCTAATAATTTTACAATTATTAGGAAAAATTACTTCTCTGTTCAACATATCTATCACTCCAACAACATTCACGGGCCAAGCGCCATATAGATCTCTTGATCTCCATTCCAATCGGACATCAACATCTCGCGCGTCAGGAACATCATCTCCGCCTATCCACCGTACTGATATCCTTTGCAAACATGGCGGCGAATCAGCGCCGAAATCTATATGCGACACCCATGTAATTGCTTGGCATCTATTTGACATTGTTGAACAATCAATTTGTTCCGCTAAACCATTACGCAAATTGCTTAACTGATCTATGGTTGGGAGCCATTCTACCGTGTCTATTGGAGCCCAAAATATTAAACGGTCTCCGTACAAATAAGCAAATTTTCCTTTTCTGTTCCCTTTCCTGTATTCGCGAACAAAATCTCTTGTGAACGCTTTGCAATAATGTTCCACGCTTCTAAAGGAAAACTGCGGATGCAACTCTCTGCTTTCTACTTGTTTAATCGCATTCTTAGTCAAGCTAATGAGTACGCAAGCATCTCTTATAGGCTTTCGCTCTTCTGGTCCGCCTATTGCCGTATCCGTCCCAAGTTTCAACACCTTTTTTAGCCCTTTTGCCCAGGCATTATGAAAATTCGTCTCTTCAATTGATATTATCGGCGATAACATTTTCACACCTCCTTTTTAGAACTACTTCCCCTTCGTCTCCATTTACCATAACTTTGTCGCCGCTACAAATTATCTTTGTCGCTTCTTCTGTCCCTGAAACGCAAGGAATTTTCGACTCTTTAGCTAATATTGCTCCGTGGGAAGTATCCCCTCCCTGATCCGTCACTATTGCTACTATATCTATTGCCCTCAAAAAACCAATATTGACCGCATCCGCGCTTAAACTATCTGTCACAAGTATTTTCTCTTTATCTTTCAATTTCAAATTCGTTAGCAACTTCTCTATTTTTTCTACTGTGGCGAACCGTGTTACTATCGCTGTTCCTTCAACTATGCCGGGAGCCGCTCTAATTCCCTTAAACGTTGTTATCTCTTTTGTCTCTGTAATCTTGCCCTTTTTCTTGTAACCATCTCCCGCTTCCAAACGTTCCATTCCTGCTTCTAAAGCATCAAATATATCTATTCTTCTTAAAGTCATCAGAGATATTACATGAAGCAATAACTCGCCAAAAATTGAAACTTCGTCTGCGTGGGAACCAACATCTCGAGCTTTCGGATTGTATCTCTTATAGTGGTAGATAAATTTTGCTATATCACCAAGTTGAGACAAAATAACCGCCAATCTGTATAACTGATCGTATTTTCTACCCGTTACATACTCTCCTTTCAAAAAAACTCTCACCCATTCCACTACCTCTCCTATTTCCATTTCTTTACTTTTTTGTTTTTTCATCTTCTTTCCATTTTCTTTTGTTTATGTTCTAACCTTATATTCTAACCTCCTTTTTTATACTATTCTAAATCTTTGCAAAAATCAAGCCTTTGTACATAAAAAACCGCCTTCTTGAAAAGACGGTGGCTTGCAAAGTTTTGGCTGGAAATAAAAAAAAGGGAGAAGAATCTTTTCGACGCTTCCCTTAACGGATATAGATGGTGTCATCTAACGGATATGTCTGGGGATACAGCTACTGTCACCATTTGCATATTCGCCAACTTCTACTCTTAACACGCTTTTAGATGGAAAAAGCATTTTCCCTTTTCTGGTCCAACCATCTCTCGTAGCAATACTAGCATCTTCTAACACTACTATTTGTTTATCCTCTTTTTCGGTGACTTCTTTAAGGTATCCAATGTATACCTCTTTATCATTATTGGCAGGCACTACCATATGGGTGCCGGCAATCCATGTTGTTTCTTCTACGACCTTCTTTGTTGTCACTTTTGTCAATTTCCCATCTTCAAATGTCTTGCTTGTATTTCCATCAGGCGAGGTTATGGTTTCTTCTTTCATTATTTTTTCACCTCCTATTTCCTTTTGAAATATATTAACATTTATCAAGAATTTGTCAACCCCAACGTAATGGTTCAATAGCTTGGAAGCACCTTAAGTAAAAACTGTTGATGTAAAAAACTGTTGATGAAAAAACTGTTGATGTCAGACATCAACAGCCGCTTTGTTCATAATCCGTCCTTGTAAAGTCGGCTTTCCGTGGGGAGCATATCTCCGAAATACTTGGCTCCTTTTTTCTTTGAATAAGGAATTATTGACGGAGAAGATAATTTTTCAAAAGCTAATTGGCAAATTCTTGCTCCAGGGCGCAAGAATACCGGCAGCATTCCAATGTTTTTCATCTCCAAAGTCATTCTGCCCCTAAACCCAGGATCAACATAACCAGCAGTAGAATGAATTATCACGCCTAACCGTCCCCAACTGCTTCTTCCTTCAATTCTGGCTCCAATATCATCAGGTATAGAAACCTCCTCTAATGTTACGGCTAATATAAACTGGCCTGGCTGAAGGACAAAATACTCATTATCTTCTATTTTTACTAATTCAGTTAAACCTTCAAATGTCTTGGAATCCATAGGGTCAATATACGCTTTTTTTGAGTGATTAAAAATCTTAAATTCGTTTCCTAATCTTATATCTAAAGAAGCAGGCCCTAATTGCTTGGCAAGGTCAGGGCTTGGTTTAATAATAATTCTTTGTTCATCTAAATATTTTTTTATATCTTTGTCTGACAATATCATAAAATTATTCAATCTCTATTCCCATATTCTTGGCTGTGCCTTCAATTATTTTCATCGCCGCCGCGACATCCAAAGCATTAAGGTCAGGCATCTTTTTCTCAGCGATTTCTTTAAGTTGCGTTTTTGTAATTTTAGCCACTTTTATCTTATTAGGTTTGCCAGACCCTTTTTCAATTGCCGCGGCTTTTTTCAAGAGTTCAGAAGCCGGCGGCTGTTTTACCTTGAAATCATAAGTTCTATCCTCGTAAACCATAATTTCCACCGGAATCTTAAAACCGCTCTCTGTTTTAATAGCGTCATTGAATTTTTGGCAGAATTCAGCGATATTTAATCCATGCTGAGCCAAAGCAGGGCCCACTGGTGGCGCCGGGGTCGCCTTGCCAGCCGAAATCTGTAATTTAATTATAGCTTTTACTTTTTTCATAATTTACACTTTTTTGATTTGAAGTGAATCTAACTCAACGGGCGTGTCACGGCCAAACACATTTACTAAGACCTTTACTTTTCCCCTTTCCTCGTCTTTTTCCGAGACCCTTCCGTCAAAATCCTTAAACGGCCCGTCAGTAATTTTTACCAAATCGCCAATCTCCACATCAATCTTATATTGCGGTTCTTCTACGCCCATTCTCTTTTTCAAAATTTCAATTTCTTGTTTGGAAACCGAAATAGGCGTAGTGCCGGCGCCCACAAAACCGGTAACATTCGGCGTATTCCTTACTACATACCAGGAATCGTCAGTAACAACCATTTCTACTAATACATATCCCGGATAAATTTTTTCTTCAACAACTTTTCTTTTGCCATTTTTTATTTTAATTTTCTTTTCTTTTGGCACAATTACATCAAAAATTTTGTCTTCCATACCTAAACTTTCTACCCTTTGTTTTAAGGCATTAGCCACCGCGTCTTCATAACCAGAATAAGTGTGAATTACATACCAATTTCGTTCTTGAATAATTTGCTGCTTAGCCATCTATTTTTATAAAACAAATTTATTTAATAAGGTTGTAAATATAACATCAAGCCCGCCTAAAAATGCGGCTATAACCACTGAAATTCCAATAACAATTAAAGTGTATCGCAAAGTTTCCTGGCGAGTAGGCCAGTTAACCTTTTTCAATTCTAATAAAACCTCTTTCAAAAATGTTACAATTTTATTTGGAAATTCACGGATGTTCATAGATAAAAGTTTTCAAAACAGCCCCGCAGGGCTTCATCTTGATGATAACAAAATAAAGCCGGGTTGTCAAATTTAATTATTTCTTACACCTATCATGGACTTTTACAATATGTTCCATAAAATCTAATGTCTCATCGATAGAATGGTCTGTCATAGCAATATTACACCAACGATGACCATACCTAACATTTTTAGCGTTATGGATTACAATTCTTTCTATCAATGGTCTGGTGTGCATAATTTGAATACTTTTGTCCTCGCCTTCTTCCCTTTTGATTGTTCGCCATTCTGGTTGCCATACATCATCCCTTTTTCTATCAAGCAAATTTGCTACATTAGAATTTAACCTACTTTTACATAAAGGACACAATAATAAATCCTTTTTATTTTTTAGTACTCCTTTCAGGGTATTTGTTGGTAAGTTTATTTTCGCGTCCACGCTTTGATTTTTCAATAAAATAATTATCTCATCAATTAATCCTTTAATATCTTTTACCCCATATAAAGTACCAACAATAGAAACACCTAATACCATAAAACTTTCTAATGCGTGCCACCATTCTGTTGACTCTAAAGCAGGAATAATACAAGAATTAGCAGTCCAGTCACTGTCAGTCCAATTTTTAAGAACATCAATATGAGGAATCCAATGTTTAGGTAAAACAACATATTTTTTATTGAGATTACATACTTCTTCAGGGTAATATTTCTTTTTCTTAATCACAAAAACAAGAGCTTTCTCACCTTCTATTTCAATCTTGTCAATTGGATGAGCATAAGAGATCTTTTTATCCGCAGCTACTAATGGATGCCATCTTAAATTTCTATTAGAAAAAGGCGCTTTACCTTGCCTACCTCTTGTGCATAAAGCATCTCTTTGCAATTTTCCCGCTCCCCTACCTGTGCCAGCATCTCGTGTATAGGAAATTTTACTATAATTTTCTTTGAAATGTTCTCTATCTTTTAAGGTAGTAATTGAATTATTAAAAACATCCGAAATATTCTCGGTTAATTTAATTATTTTTTTATCTCTTTTGGTTAATAATGAAGCACCAATTGTTCTTCCTGTTGCCATAATTATTTTTCTATTTTTTTTATCTTTTCTATTTTTTGTTTTGTATAAACTTTTATCTTAATAATCTCTGAAATTTCTTTTATAATCTCATTAATAAAATTTTCATCTTTAGGTATTGGTAGCATAACATCATAAATTCTATTTCCTAATGTAGATATTGTGGCTTGAACAAAAGTTTTTACTTCTATTTGTTTTTGAACTATTTCTGTATTGAGTAGATAAAGAAGTAAATACGGATGTAATGCTGATGGTTTTAAGCATCTAATTCTTCTAATATGACTTTGGATAACAATTTTTTTATCAAAAAGGGTGACTATTCCACTTCTTCCAATAAGAAATGTTCCATCTGCGACTAATAAAATATCATCTACTTGAATATCTTGACTCTCTTTGTATTTTTCATAAATCTCTTCAGGAATAGATTTTATTGGATCCGTCTTTATCTCCCAATTTACGATATCAGAAGTTCTAACAAAAGGTATTTTTCCCATTCCATAATATTGTGAACCGACCTCGTTTCCCCTCTTAATAGATAACAAACCCTTTTTTACTAGATCTTTTATGCTTACTAATATAGATTTTTCGCTTTGTTTTATCTTTTTAAGTTTTTCATTTATCTCGGGGTCATAATAATTTGGAATAAAAATGGAATCCGTAATCTGTGATAGTTTAACAATAAAACCAGAATGGTCGCGGTAAAATAAATTATTCTTTTTGAATATCTTATATTTTTCAACAATTCTCGGTAAGTCATCGTCAATGATTTTATTACCATTTTCGTCAACAATATATTCTCCCCTTTGATTCATTTTATACATTGTCCTTCCATTTTTATCATGACCTATTTTACCAGCAATTGCCATAAAAATCTCGTAATCCTTTATTAACTCGCCGTGTTTTTTCTTTTCTAAAAAAAGAATACTTGTTTTCGTGTGAGTGCTTGGTAAAAAGGTTTCAGGGGCTAAACTAACCAATCCTAATATTCTTGCTTCTTGTAAAATAAATTTTAAAATGTATCTATCTCTTGGATTTCCAAAAAGTCCATCTGGGAGAACAATCGCCATTCTTCCACCGGGTTTTAATAATTGAAGACATTTTTCAATAAATAAAACTTGTGGGACCTGATTTGAAATTATATTGTTCTTTTTCCATTCATTTTCTCTAATTTTATTCCACTTATGACCTAACTCATAGTTTTGTAAAAGTGTCTTATTTTCTATAAAAATTTTTGCTCCAAATGGTGGATTAGTGAGCACAACATCAAAATTATTATTTCTTATTTTATTTTTCATTTCCGTAGACCATAAAGAGATGTCAAGAGAGTCAGCGCAAAATACATTAGAATGTCCATCGCCCACAATCGCCATATAGGCTTTACATATTTTAGCCAAATCTATTTCTTTATCAATACCAAAAACATTATCAAATATTTTTTTTTTATTCAAATGAGATAAACACTCCACTAAAAAACCACCGGACCCGCAAGCAGGGTCAATTATTTTTTCCTCATATTTTGGAGAAAGAATTTCTACGCACATTTTGACAACATTTCTCGGAGTAAAAAATTGCCCTTTTTCACCTCTTAATGCAGGTCCCCAGAAGGCCTGAAAAGCTTCACTCACGATATCTCTTTCTATCTCCAGAAATTGATAATTCTGAAGTTGACTTACCACATAAGTAAAAGATTTATCATCAAGATATAATTTTTCCTCTTCGTTAAATACATCTGAATACTTTTTTTTAACTTCCTTAAATAGCGTTTTTATTCTACTTGATACTTCGCTATCTTTTTCATTGGGATATATTTTAAATTTTAAATCTTCTTTATTATATAATTCGTCGTAAATTTTGCAAAATAAAATACGAATCATCTCCGCGCCTAACCTCTCTGCTCTTGGGATATTACTATTTACATAAAGATAATAATGAATAGATTTGAACATCTCTGGAAGCCCAAGCGGAAATGATGTATTTGAAAACAAACCCATCTTGTTGCTTTTGTAATTTTGTTGAGTCATTATATTGTTCATAAAAAATCGGTAAAAAATTAAATATCTAAGTTTTTAACTTTTTTGGCGTGGATTTGAATAAACTTTTTTCTAGGCAAAACCTCGTCGCCCATTAAAATGTCAAAAATTTTGTCCGCTTCTTTGGCGTCTTCAACAGTTACTTGCAATAAAATCCGATTTTCCGGATTCATAGTTGTATTCCACAACTCTTCCGGATTCATTTCACCTAAACCTTTATATCGTTGTATGTTAACACCGGAGCTTGGTTTTTTCATTGCGTCTAAAATTTCCGCTTTATCCTCGTCAGTATAGGCAAACTCCACTTGCTTTCCGAACTGAATTTTGTAAAGAGGCGGCTGCGCAATATAAAGATAACCCTTGTCAATTATTGGCTTAAAATAACGATAAAAAAGGGTTAATAATAATGTCCGAATATGCGAACCGTCAACATCCGCGTCAGTCATTAATATAATCCTGTGGTATCTTAATTTTTCTATGTTAAAGTCCTCGGCAATAGCCGCTCCCATAGCAATAACCAATGCTTTAATTTCTTTTGAACTCAAAATCTTATCCAGCCTCGCCCTTTCTACATTCAGAATTTTGCCGCGCAAAGGCAAAATTGCCTGAGAATGCCTGTCCCGACCGCCTTTTGCGCTATTATGGACAAAAACTCCAGATGCTAATGCGAAATTATGAGTGCCTTCAACTTCAAGGTCATAAACATCCATCTTCTCTTGAAGTTTTATTATCTTCTTTATTTTATGATTATAATTTAGCGCCGCTTCTTTTAACTTCTCTTCATCTCCACTAAAAAAACGTTGAGAAATTGTTTCATACCTTAAAAGACTTTTGTCATTTCTTTTTAATCTTTCTTTAAGATATTCCTCCTTATCAATTTTTCCATACTTTTCAGAAATCTCTTTCATTAATCTTAAGGCCTTTTGCAGATAAGTGCTATTGTAAGCTCTTTTTCTTTGAATCCTAAAATTTTCTGTCCATTGTTCTTTTGTTTTTTGACTTCGCCATTTTAAGAGTTCTTGGTTCTGCCATTGCTTTCTCGCCAGCTCAGAAAGTTTTCTTTTTTTCTCTGGATGTTGAACAAAATATTCTCTTACTCTTTCTCCCCATTTTTTTCTATTTTTAGGATCACTCCAATATTTTTTCTGATTTTCATATAGGAGTTTGTTATTTTTCTCTCTATATTTTTTATTTTTTTTATAGAATTCAAGAAATTTTTGAACCATATACTGTTTGTATTCTTTGTTCTCCCATTGTTTTTTAGACCTCGCACTCAATATCTTTCTCATTTTTGGAGTAGTCATAATCTTTCTAATTTTCTCTCTATATTCTCTGGACTGATGAGTTTCCCTTATTTTTTTTTGAATTTCGGGCCTAGACATCAACTTTGCTATTAACCTACTATGGAACTCAAAGTGTTTTTTAGAATCCATTCTAATTATATTATCTGGATTATTATTAATCTTATTAAAATCAATATGATGAATGGCTTGTCTTTCTTTCTTTATATATTTTTCTCTCTCTAAATTATATTGGTCTGCTAAAAGATGAGTAAAAATATAATAATGTCTTGAAGGACTAAACACCATTTCGTAACCTTTAATAGTAATTTTACCTCCTATTTCTGAAAATTTTCGATATAAAGGCATTAAAGATCTTCCTGGGAGTAAATCTTTTGCTATTTTGTAATTTCTATCTCTTAGCATAAATTTATGGTCAGGAGTGCAAATTATCTCTTCATTGTTATTAATTACCACCTTAATAACCTCCGCATTAATTTTTGTTCTTCTTGGATTCCTAATTAGCTGGATGCCAACAGTGCCGTCGTTTCTAATAGTATAACAATAATTCTTTTTTCTTTGTTTGTCTTCCTCGACTAATTCTTTGAAAGAAAGATTTCGCCCATCAGCCAAAGCAACCTTTATATTTCCAGCGAAACATCCGCCGGCGCTCTCTCCTTCAACAATATAAAGCTCTGAATCCCCCGGGTCTTTTGAAGCGCAGTCAGCCAGTTTGCCGGGTAGAGCCAAACCATCTAAAACGCCTTTCCTCAATACTGTCTGGCGAGCCGCCCTTGCCGCCTTTCTTGCCTTGGCGGTTAAAAAACAATTCTCAATAATAACCCTGGCATCCTGGGGATTTCTTTCCAAAAAATCAGTTAAACCCTGGATAACAACTGCTTCCACCGCGGTTCTTGCCTCTGGATTGCCTAATTTTGCCTTTGTCTGCCCCTCAAATTGGGGCTCTTTTATTTTTAACGACACCACTGCTGTAAGGCCCTCTCTCACATCATCACCAGATAGATTCTCATCGCCTTCTTTTAGAAAACTATTTTTTCTGGCATAATCATTAAGCCCGCGAGTTAAAGCTGTTCGGAAACCGGTCAAATGGGTGCCGCCTTCACCGGTATGGATATTATTAACAAACCCTTCTTCATAATATTCGTATTCTTGGGTATAAATAAAAGATACTTCTACAAAAACATCGTCTTTCTCATCGCAAGTATAGAAAATATTTTCCTGCCGCGGTTCCACTCCTCTGACTAAATGTTTGACATAAGAAGCCAAACCGCCTTCAAAATAAAAACTGTAATCCTCTTTTTCTGATGTTCGCTGGTCGGAAACGGTTATCTTTATTCCTTTGGTTAAATACGCCTGCTGCCGAAGATGATTCAAAATCTTTTTTAAGTTAAATTTTATTTCCTTAAAAATCTCCGGGTCTGGTTCAAAAATAATAGTTGTTCCTGTCTGCCTGCATTTGCCGTCTTTATTTAACTTGGTCTTTGGCTTTCCCTGGGAATACTCCTGAGTATATCTAATTCCGTCACGGCAAACTTCCGCTCTTAAATATCTTGACAAAGCGCAAACCACTGAAACACCCACGCCGTGCAAGCCGCCGGCTACCTGATACGCCTTGCCGCCGAATTTAGCGCCAGCGTGCAAGGTAGTCATTACTGTTTCCAAAGCAGACTTTTTGGTTTGAAAATGTTTATCTACGGGAATACCCCTGCCATTATCCTCACCCTTTATTCTGTTTTCAGGAAGAAGAGTAAGTTTAATTTCATTAGCATAACCAGCCAGACATTCGTCAATCCCATTATCTAAAACCTCCCAAATTAAATGATGTAGGCCGTCTGTGCCAGTGGAACCAATATACATTCCCGGTCTTTTCCTAACCGGGTCCAAACCCTCTAATACATAAATATCCTTGGCTCCGTAAGTTTCCTCTATTTTTTTTGTTTTTGTATTTTTATTAATCATAGTCTTAAAATTTCTAATTTTTGTTTTTACAAACCGATATCTGCCCTAAAAATTTTATCCAATTCGCTATCTATTACCGATTTAACTTCTCCAAACTTCTTATATTTTTCGGCTATTTGTTTTTGCGCTTTTAAGTCAAATTTTCCGTTTTTATCTATTGGAATATCTATTTTTATATTTTTTATATCATTTATTCTTAAATTATTATTTGCGCTGTATCCCATTTTATAAATTTCTTTTTCTATAAAGTTAATCATCGTTTGTAAAAATCCTTTATCTAGTTTTTCGATAAATTCTTCTTTTAAGGAAAATTTGGCTATTCTCTGATTTAAATAAAATTTTCCTTCCTCTTTCCATTTAGTAAGTCTAAAAAATGATCCTGACAACGGAAGTAAAAAATCACCCTTTTTTACTAAAAATCTTTCATCTATTTTTTCAGATTTTGGGTAAAAAACAAATTTAGGATTTTTGTCTGAAATGTTTTGTATTCTTATTATTGGAATATCTGATTTATTCGCAGTAAATAAATTTTTCTTAAAAGTAAATCCTGAAATAATATTAAATATATCTCGTATAATTATTTTTCTATACAAACTCTTTATGTTCTGATTTTGTTTTTTTCTTTTAGAAAATTTTTTGATTTCCTCTTGAAATTCTTGAATTGAATCTGCAACATCTTTAACAATATCAACAAATTCTAGTAATGATACTTTTTCGTTTTTTTCTATAATTCCTAATTTAACTTTTTCTTCCTCGTTCCACCACCTATCTACCATCCAATTTTCTTCAATACTACCAAAAAACTTATCAATTGGCTGTATTTTACATCTTTTATCAGTATTATTCTTAATAAAATATTCTTTGCTTCCTTTATATCCTCTAAACAAATTAACGGCCTCTTGTAAGTCATTTTGTTCAATGTCAAAACGATAAATGTCTCTTGATTCTCCAATCTCGCTAACCAAATAAGTAAATACAGGATCTTTTTGAATATCTTTTTTGTTTGCCTTTTTCGTAATGCAAAGAATATAAGTTTTTTTCGGCGTAGTAAAAAATGTTTTTACAGGAAGTGAAATAATTCCATCAATATAACATTCATCTAAAATAAACTTTCTTAAATTTTTATCATTCTGGCGATTTAAGATTCCATCGGGAATAACAACAAACGCTTTTCCGTTCGGCTTTAATGCTCTAATAATCCATTCCATAAAAAGCCCTTCTACGCCCATTGCATTGATTTTGTAATAATTCACAAGATTACCATCTTTTTTTATTTCATCCTTTAGATTTCCACTACCACTGGTTACATATGGAGGATTAGTCAAAATTAAATCATATTCATTTTCTACAGTATCAGACAATGTTCCTAATATGGAATTGGTTTTGAGAGTAAAACAATTATTAAAAAGTTGCGCAAAATCTCTGGTTTGTCCGGGGTTATCCTTAATTAAATCAGAAAAATAAATAAGCATATTTGCCTTTGCTAAAATAATCGTTTTTTGTTCGTCTTTATCAAATCCCTTATCAAAACCATGAATTGTAATTTTTGGAGTGATGCCTTTTTTATTGATAGTATAAAAATTCTCAAGTTTCGTAGCTAACGGCTCTAAAAGAAATTTCCCGACACCACAAGCAGGATCGCAAATTTTTATTCCGTCCTTAATATCGTCTTTTGCCATCTCTACAATTGAACGAACAACTTTTAGCGGAGTAAAAAATTGTCCCCAATTTTTCTTGCTAATACTTTCTTTCAAAAAACTTTCAAAAAGCTGGCTTTTGAAATCATAATCAATATCTTCCAATTTTGCGTATTTATTGAATTTCTCTAAAACAGTCTTAAAAGTGGTGCTATATCCTTCAACGGCTTTTTGATCTTTGCTTACAAAAATAGTCCCATTAATAATAGTTGTTTTGTCAACAAAATTTTCAGGAAATAAATCTTTTATCTTTGGACGAACAGTATTTGCGTAATATTTCAAAACAAAGCCTTCGTCTCTTTTGCCATATAAATTCATTAGATAATCAAAATTTTCAGGTTCTTGCAAAACCTCTAAATCACTTAAATACTTAAAAATAAAAAGTTCTACAAAAGTATAAAGACAATTTTCAGGAGTAGCTCCGCTTACTGACCAAATATCCTGCCAAATTTGTTTGGCTAAATCTGTTGGATTCACTAATTGCTTTGATTTTAAGTTATTATTTTTTTGGTTGATTGAGTAATTGATTTTTTCAATCAATTCAGCAATTTTTTCGTCTTTTGGGTTAAACAAAATTTTTATTTCTTTTCCATTTTCGTCTTTAATTCTTCTTCCTGTCAAAGCATTCACCCAAACCGTTTCCTTTGTGTCAGTAGCAATAATAATTTTTGAACCAAGTTTCTTGGCAACTTCTATTTCCTGTTTTATTGCCTTGTCTTTTTGAATTTTCGTCTTGAATTGAGATGGTTTTTTATATTCAACAATTGCAATAACATTTTTTCTCTGAATAATTATAGCATCAACTTTTTTCTTTTCTACTTCTCCATAATTAACATTACGGATGATGCCGTATTCTTTTAGGGCTTTTACGCTTGTTGCTCCAATATTATAAAAATCCCATTTCCCGATTTTCTCGGGATTTTTAACAAGATTTCTTTGTAGCAATTCTTCACTCATAAAAAAATAATAAAAATTAATAATTTATCTACGGACTTCCCATTCTGGTTCCTGCTCTAATGTTTTAATAATTTTATTTTGGATTTTGTCAACTTCCTGTCCGGTGAGGGTTCTGTCTTTTGCTTGATAGATTATATGAAAAGCCAAATTCTTTTTTCCGTCTGGCAGTTCTTCTCCTTCATACATATCAAATAAATCCACATCTATAACTAATTTTCCTCCAATTATATTAATCTGATTCAGAATTTCCACAACCTTATTTTCTCTTGGAACTAAAATCGCTAAATCTCGTACCACAGCCGGGTATTTAGAAATTGGCTGATATATCTGCTCCTCTGAACATTGCTTAATTAGTTTTTCAAAATCAATATCAAAAACCGCAATTTTTGGCGAAATTTCTCCTAAAAATCCAATCTCTTTGCCGTTCACTTTTATTCCAGCGCATTTTCCTGAGTCCCAAATTTCCAATGGGACATACCGAATGTCACTAATGCCTAATTTATTTAACAATAAATCAACCACGCCTTTTACTTCATAAAACTCATTTTTTTCTTCCGCGGTTTTTTTGGCAACAACCCCGCACAACATTGTCTTTTCTATTTGTTTTTTGGTAAAACTTTTTCCAAGCTCAAAAATTCTAATTTCGTCAAAATACTTAAAATTATCTCTGACATTTGATAATAAATTCGGAATCAAACTCGGCCTTAGATATTTTTGTTCAATACTCATCGGATTCTCAATTTCTACGACCCCCACACTAAAATTTTTAGTGTGGGGGCTCGTAGTTTTGAAAATCTCTACTTGTTTCTCGCTAATGAATGAATAATTATAGACCTCGGTAAAACCGACTTCTTTTAAGATGTTTTTTATCTTGTCTCCCCAAAAAATATTTTCATTTCTTTTCGGAGGGATTAAAGCGGCTTCGGGAAAAACCGGCTCAATCTTATCATACCCATAAAGCCGTCCAATCTCTTCAATTAAATCCTCTGGAATAGAAATATCCCTTCTAAACGTGGGAATACCCACGTTTAGAATTTTCAATTTCCAATTTCCAATTTTCAAACCCAATAATTTTAAAATTCCAATAATTTCTTTTTGGGGAACTTTTACGCCTAATAATTTTTCAACATAATTCAAGTCCAATTTAATTTTCTTGGGCAAAACCTTTTTAGGGTAAAAATCTACTAAACCTTTCGCAATATTGCCAGCGGCAATTTCCTGAATTAAAACCGCTGCCCTGTTAATTACTGTCTCTGTCAAATTCGGGTCAATACCCTGCTCAAAACGCCAAGAAGCATCGCTTCTAAATTTTAATTTTTGACTGGCTCTTCTAATAGCAAGCCGGTCAAAATTGGCTGATTCTAAAACAATAGTTTTTGTATTTTCGTCAATTTCCGCTTTCCTACCTCCTTTAATTCCAGCTATTGCTAATGGCTCTTTGTCAGCAATTACTAAAATATCCTCATCTAAATCATATTTTTCATCATCCAAACTCGTAATTCTTTCTCCTTTTTTAGCTTTTCTAATAATTATTTTCTTTGTTTTGGATTTTGGATTTACGCCTTTGATTTTATCAAAATCAAAGGCGTGCAAGGGTTGTCCCATCTCTAACATCATATAATTTGTTGCATCTACAATATTATTTATAGGCCGCAATCCGCAAATTTTTAATCGTTCTTGTATCCATTTTGGCGACTGGTCAACTTTAACATTAGTAATTACTCTTGCCGTATATCTTGGACAAGCATCTTTATCCTGAACTTCTATTGAAATAAAATCTTTGGCTTTTAACTTTTCTTTTTTAACTTTAACTTTTAACTTTTCATTTTGAACTTTTAACTTTGTTATCGCCGCAATTTCTCTTGCAATTCCAATATGACTCAAACAATCCGCTCCCCTATTTGACAAAACATCAATATCTAAAAGCCAATCCTTACCTGCCTTTTTTACATCTTCAACTTCAAAAGCATGCATAGTTAAAACCTCTGCCAGCTTTTCTGGTTTGGGCAGTTTTTTATTCACCCTGTTAAATTGCTTCGCACCAGCTTCGCTGGATTTAACAGGGTAAAAAAATGATTGTAGCCAATTATACGAAAAAATCATAATTTTATTTTATCTTAAATTGAAGTTTTAACCCACTTGCTCCATTTTTGAGTAAGTTCGTCCATATTATTAAAAATACCGGGATATGTTTTTTTTAAAAATATATCTAATAATACCTCGCTACGAAAACGTAGATGTCCCCTCTCTGCCTCTTCCCATAAGTTGTTACTATCTATTTTGTCCAATAATACACCTTGGCTAAGATAAGAACATAACTCAAAAAATTTAGATTTTCCATATTCCTCAATTAAATAGGTTACCACACTTAAACTCTCTGCATACCATTCTCTTACTTCGCTTAAACTTTTATTATCTAAAACCGTAGTTGTCAAATCTTCAACGCCCAAATATTTTCCTTGCTTAAAAGCTTCCATCTTGGGTTCAAGAACATTTTTAACATAACTGTCATCAAACTTTTGTTCTTCGTATACGGCGAAACCCTCGTGAATCCAATTGGGGATAACCATCCAGCCGGTGGTAATTTCTTTTCCCTTTTTTGGCGGAAAATTGGCTTTAAAAATAAGGTGCGTTAATTCATGGGGAATCCCCTCGCTGAGACGGAAATTCATATGATGTATCTCAAAATTTTCTTCGTCATTACAACCAATTGACCAAGAAGGACGGCCAGTAACTTCCTGATATTTTTTACGATTTTGATAAATATAAACCTTGATCTTATTTTCGCCTGTAAATTGAGAGTCTAACCCTATATCTTTGGTAATAACCGAATAGGCCTCCTCTGATAATTTTTTAATGTTTTTTATATCAATAGAGGGATCATAAGAATGAATAATAAAATGCTCATTTTCTGTATCATCTGTTATAGTAATCGGCGTCGGAGTAATTGGATTAGTGGTATAATCTAATTCCTCTACTAAGGAAAAATTGCTACAAATCCACCATCCCCCAACCACAATAATTCCAACAAATAAAATTACAATTAAATCTTTTATTTTTGTTGCCATATTTGTAGCTAATTATATGAAAAAATCATAATTCCAATTTTTTAGAATTGTTCTAAAAATCTTAAATCACTGGAATAAAACAAGCGGATGTCGTTAATTTTGTATTTCATCATTGCCATTCTATCTAATCCCATTCCAAACGCAAAACCCTGCCAATTCTTAGGATTCAAGCCCTCAGCTTTCAAAACATTTGGATGAACCATACCGCCGGGCCAAAGCTCTAACCATCCGGTCTGACTGCAAGTTGAACATCCCTTGCCATTACAAATAACGCATTGAACATCTATCTCAAAACTCGGTTCAGTAAAAGGAAAATATCCCGGCCGTGTTCTTATTTTAATTTCTTTATTGAAAAACCTCTGAAAAAACTCTTTTGCCACTGCCTTAAAGTTAGCAACTGAAACATTTTTACCAATCATTAAACCCTCAACTTGATGAAATTGAACTTCGTGCGAAGCATCAGTTGCCTCATGTCTAAACACTCTACCAGGCGCAAGAATCCTAAATGGCGGCTGATTTTTTTCCATATATCTTATCTGAACCGGCGATGTATGCGGCCGCAATAATAACTTTTGGCTTTTAGCTTTTGGCTTTAGCCACAATGTATCCCATACATCTCTTGCCGGATGGTCTTTCGGAATGTTCAAGGCGTCAAAGGCATACCATTCGGTTTCAACTTCAGGTCCTTCTACTATTGAAAACCCCATATTTTGAAAAATTTCTTCTATTTCTTTTCTAACTATTGTTAAAGGATGAAGATGGCCTAAAATTATTTTTTTTCCAGGCGCGGTAATGTCAAACTCTTTTTCTTGGAACTTGGAACTTGCCCGTCCGCCAAAGACTTCGTCTTCTGGCGAAGTCGGGCGGGGAACTTGGAACTTATTTTTTTGTAATTCTAAAACTGACTGGATTTCTTTTTTAATTTGGTTGGCTAATCTGCCTTGTTTTTTTCTTTCTTTTTCCGGCAAATCCTTCAAAGAACGCAAAATTTGGGTAATCTCGCTTTTTTTACCCAGATACTTTTTATACAAACCATCTAATTCTTTTAGATTTTTAGCAGATTTTACCTCTTTCTGCGCCTTGATTTTAAGCGGTTCTAATTTCATATTTACTACTTTTATTTTAACTCAATTTACGTTAAAAAACAACTATTTTTTAGAAAAATGGCGCGCCAACGATTAGATAGAACAAATAATTGATTATCGGCAATAGCCATTGAAGGCAAAAGAAAAGCACAAACAGTAAAATGAAAAAACCAAATTGGGATAAAATAATTTTTACATTCTCCATACTGGCAGGTAGAAAAGCAAAAAGAATATGGGAGCCGTCCAATGGCGGAATAGGCAAAAGATTAAACAACGCTAAAAGCAAATTCACCCAAACAATATATCCAAAAACCAAAATCAGGCCTTGGGAAAATTCTCCTGTCCCAAAGGGCAAAAATCTCAGCGCTAATCCAAATATCAAAGCCAAAGAGATATTGGCTAAGGGACCAGCGATCCCTACCTTTGCCGAACCGTATTTTTGGTCACGAAAATTGTAAGGGTTGATTGGAACCGGTTTTGCCCAACCAAAAATAATGCCTCCGGCTCCTGCCATAGACATTAAAATCAAAAATCCGGGTAAAATAATAGAGCCAAGTGGGTCTAAATGTTTTATAGGATTTAGGGTAAGGCGGCCAGCCAATTTCGCGGTAGGGTCTCCTAACATATTTGCTACCTCGCCGTGAGCCACCTCGTGAATCACCACTGAAAAAAGAAATATAATAATAATTAAAATTAAACTAAGTACTTCCATGTTTTTTAAGTATATCATAAAAATCAAACCTTGCCAAATTCCCTAAAATAGATTATCATAAATTATTATGAAACAATGTGTAATCTGTGAAAAAAAATCAATAATGGTACGAAAACTAAATAAACTTCGTGGAAAGTATAATCCCGGCCCTAAGAAAAGAAAATATCCCAATCTTCAATGGGTGCGGATTCCTGTTGATATAGAAAAAGCGGCTTACAAAAAATTCGCTGGCAAAAGAATTTTGGCTTGTACTAAATGCATTAAAGCCATCTCCAAATTAAAGTAATCGGGGTGTGTCCTAGTTGGTTTAGGGCACTCGCATGGGGTGCGAGAGATCTTCGCAGGTTCGAATCCTATCACCCCGACCAGCGTTTCCGCTCGCCGTCGCTTCGTAGCGAACGGAAACGCTTCCCCACTAGCAGACGGGCAAAAATTCATTTCCCCACACCCCCTCTTTTCCCCGCACCAGAGCAAATCTCGGTGCGGGACTTTGCTTATTGCCATATGTTAAACGAAATTGTGAACCCTCTTCAAAAATTTATTAAAAAAAGAAAATAATTAAATTACGATGAACAAAAAAATCTTAATCACAATTGGAATTATAATAATTGCAGTTGTTTTGCTTGCGGGATGCATGCAAAGACCAGAGCCCAGTCCACAACAACTTCCCACGAAACTACCAGTAGAAGTTATTTCAGAAACAATCTGCACAGACGGAATAGATAATGATGGTGATGGTTTAACTGATAATGATGATGGAGATTGCTGGATAAGGGAAGGGGCGATGACGGATGAGGTTTTGGCTTATGATGACGAACCCCCAACTTTCTTGGAATATGCGGAAAAAATACCTGAGTTGAAAGCGATGGGAGTAAAAACCTTTCGGTTGTGTTCAATTCATGAGCATGTGGAGGGGAAACCATACCCGGTCGTGGATTACTACAAGTTGGATACTGCAAGATGCGTTAATAAAGGGGAGGAGGCGTGCAAGGAAGAGTTGAAAACGCTGGTGAGCGTGGTGCATGAAAATGACATGCGGATAGTGATTGACTTCATCTCCTCAAATGCGATTGAGGAGAGTTGGATATACAAAAACCACCCTGAATGGATGATGAGGGATACTGAGGGCAACATAGTGAATTGCTATCCATCTGCGGAGTGGGGTCCCGCTCTGGACAGGGCAAATCCTGAAGTCATTGTATTTCTCACCGAAGTTGCGCGATATTATATGCGAGAGTATGATTTGGATGGTTTTTGGGTTGACTCCCCACAGAGCAATTACAATCCCGCGGTTGTTGAAGGTAATCACGAAGCCATTTCTCTTCTGAGAAGTGTGAAGGCGGAAATGAAAAGCATAAACCCATCTGCCGCGCTGATTGCTGAAGTTCCACATAGAGGGTATGTGGATGACCCTTCTGTGTATGATACAACTCCGGTTTTTGATGAGATGTGCGAATGCGGGTATGGGCAATTTTTCCGAAAATTTGTCTTTCCAGAGATGATTGTAGGGGAGATGTCATCAGAGGAGTTTGTAGAGTGGTTGAATGAGGGAGAGGAGATTATGTATGATAGGAAGAGGGTGCGGTTTGTATGCACCCACGATAGGTGGGCGGCAATCTTCCCATTCCAATACCCCAACCAATACAAACCTGCCATCATCCTCATGTCCACCGTTCCCGGCGCGCCGCTTGTGTGGATGGGAGAACTCGGGAGTGTTGCTATTTCCGACCACTATGAGGCAGCGTTAAACATTCGCAATAATTCTAACGCTCTCAAATACGGCTCAATATCCAATGTCTGGAAATCTGGGGATAATATTTACGCCTACCTGAGAGAATATGAAAATGAGAAAGTGATTGTGGCGATAAACCTCTTGGACAAAGAAATAACGTCTTACCTTGATTTATCTTTCCTTCCAAAAGGAACTGTTATGTATGATAAATTGAATACTGAAACCCTTATTATTGACGATCCAGACAACTTCAAAATCTCTATTCCAAAGTATGGGTCAAGGATTTTAGTTATGGAATAGTATTGAAAATGGCGGGTTCACAATTTTGTCTAACATATAGCAATAAGCAAAGTCCCGCACCGAGCTTTGCTCTGGTGCGTGGAAAAGGGGGTGTGCGGGAAATGAATTTCTGCCCGCTCGCCAGTCCACGGACTGGCGGGGTTTTATTTGTGGAGTATATTGAAAGAAGTTAGAACCTATTTTGAAAAAAATTTTAATGCTGACTGACTGCGATTTGCCGAAGGCAAATCGCAGAAAAAACTCGGCGGGCAGAGCGGAATTTTCCCCAGACCCCTTTTTCCGCCCCGCCC
>DAOWLG010000042.1 GCA_030643485.1 Candidatus Nealsoniibacteriota bacterium
AACAAAAAAAGATACTGGTTATCGTTGGAATAGCAATTCTCTTTCTGATTGTCTTAGTTCTGCTTTCAGGTGGTGAACCTTCATCTGTTCCTCCTGTGCCACCGAGCCTGCCGTAAGTATTTACTACGATGTAATTTATGTTTATCTGCCCAAATTCATAGGAAGATGCCTTTGGCATCTTTTTTGTTTTAGAAAAATCGGAAGGTAGAAAAATCGGAAGTGGAAGAGAAAAATCGGAAGTTGGACTTCCGACAGTTAAATTTTGCTTTGGAAAGATTTTTATGATACAATAATTGAATGTTTCAAAATCTGAACCCCGTTAGATATGATAAGTTATCTAACGGGGTGAAAATAATTTTTGCCTTATTTATATTTCTTTTTTTGCCGTTGATTACTTCTGCTGTTTCATTGGGAGAAAAACAGGATTTTTTTGTTAATCCTGATTACGACCTGTCTGGAAGAAAGGAAATTTCTACTTTCCTGAAAAGAATAGATAATACTTGTTATTTTTATGTTGAAACAGAATGGTGGAATTTGCTTTCTTCTGAACAGCAAGAAGAAAAAAATACGGCAATAAAATTTTTAGGCAAAGAATTTAACAATAAAATTTATCCCGTGCTTACTTCTAATTTTGGCTCTGAATGGAAGCCTGGAATAGACAAGGATGTCCGCATTACAATTTTAATTCACTCTATGAAACAAGGAGTTAACGGATATTTCAACAGCGGCGATGAATATCCAAAATTACAGGTTCCAAATTCAAACGAAAGGGAGATGGTTTATCTTAACGCTTCTCAAATCGATAATTCTATGGCAAAAAGTTTTTTAGCCCACGAATTTACCCATTTAATCACTTTTTATCAGAAAGACAAGAAAGCGGGAAAGGAAGAAGAAGTTTGGCTGAATGAGGCAAGGGCGGAATACGCTCCGACCTTGTGCGGATATAATAAGGAATATGAAGGAAGTTATCTTCAAAACAGGGTTGAAAAATTTTTGAAAAATCCTTCGGACTCCATTACTGAATGGCGAAATCTTTCTACTGATTACGGCGCCTTGAATTTGTTTGTCCATTATCTGGTTGAAAAGCACGGAATAGTAATTTTATCTGATTCACTTCATTCAAAAAAGCTTGGCATAAATTCCATAAACGAAGCGCTGGAAAAAAATAGTTATGCCGTGGATTTTTCTCAAATTTTTACTGACTGGACAATTACTGTTTTAGTCAATGACTGTTCCTTTGGCGATATAACAGAGAGATATTGTTATCAAAATGAAAACCTTAACAATTTGCGAATAACGCCAACAATCAATTTTTTACCTTTGAAAGGTAAGAGTAATTTAGGCGTTAACCAGACAACTAAGAATTGGTCCGGGAATTGGTTTAAGTTTATTGGTGGCAACAAAGACGCACTAAAAATTGATTTTATTGGCAACCCGGAAAATTTATTTAGAGTTCCTTATGTAACAAAAAGTTTTTCAGGAGAACACTCGTTTGGCTTTTTTCAATTAGACGAATATCAAAGAGGCGAGATTTTAGTTCCTGATTTTGGCACAAAGAATATCTCTGTAACAATAATTCCTTCTATCCAAAGTAAAAAATCAGGTTTTTTAAATCCTGACCCGTGTTTTCCTTTTTTTTGGGAAGCGTCAACTATTGAGCAAAAACAAGAATTGCGTTCCAAGTTTTTAGAAAAACCGATTTCCGAAATGACCAAAGATGAAATTTTGTCTAAAATTACGGAAATTGAAGAATTGCTAAATCAACTTAAGGACCAGTTTAATAAATTGGTTTCTCCTGAAGAGCCGAAACAGAGTGTAGATGTCCGACATCCGCGCTTTTCCTGCGAAAAATTGGAGAGCAATCTTTATTATGGAATAGAAAATGATAATGTGAAGTGCTTGCAGGAATTTTTGAAAGCACAGGGAGAAACCATTTATCCAGAAGGTCTGGTTACAGGTTTTTTTGGTTCTCTGACAAAGAAAGCGATAATAAGATTTCAGGAGAAATATAGCAAAGAGGTTTTGTCTCCTTGGGGATTGCAAAAAGGAACCGGTTTTGCGGGTAAAACCACGCGCGAGAAAATCAATGAATTATTGATAGTTGATAATTATTGATTTCAGTCCTTGAATTATTTTTTGGATGTCTTTTTTTTGAAAATAATTTTGTAAAGGAAAGTTGATAATTCTCTGCGATACTTCAATAGTATTTGGAAATTCTTGTAAATTTATATTGTATTCTTTTTGCGCTTTTGGATTTAAGATAATAGGAGTGTGCCATATTCTTGTACAAAATATTTTATATTTTCTTAAATTTTTTATTAAAACATCCCGATGTTTTTTAAGGTTTTTTGGGACAAGAACAGAGACATAGCAAAAGACATTATTTTCATTTTCTTGGATTTCAAAACCCAAGTTTTTTAATTCTTGTTGAAAAAACAGGGCAAGTTCAATCCTTTTTTGCGTTTCTTGTTTATGGGTATTTAAGAAATAAGAAAATATATTCAGGGAAACATTATTAATTTGGCAAAGTTCAGACGATTTTTCTTTTTTTATTATTTTTGGCGCGACTTGTTTTCCGAATTTTTTGAAAAAATATGCGCAAAAAGGAAAACAATTCAGAAAAGAAATAATGTCCCTGAAAGAAAAAGAGGTTTTTGACAGAGTTATATCCCAATTTTTTGGGCAAACCAGTATTCCTCCACGAAAGCAGGGGAATGATTTGTATAAACTAAAAAGCGCTGCGTTACCAAAGTTTCCAAGATAAGCTTCATTTTGTTTTCCGCCAAACGTATGAGCGCAGTCCTCAATAATTTTTAGATTATATTTTTTAGCAATGGATAATATCTTTTCCATATCATTGGGAAGTCCGTAGATATGCGAGACCAGAATTGATTTTGTTGCCGGCGAGATTTTTTCCTCAATTTCTTTTATATTCAGATTAAAAGTTTTCAAATCCGTGTCTATAAAGATAGGGGAGATATTGTATTTTTTGAGAATTACATAAAAGGTGTCGCAGACATAAGCAGGAATTAACATTGTAGAATTTCTTAAATTCAGTTTCTCAATAATAATTTGAAAAGCCGTTCGTCCCATATCTGTGAAAACGATTTTTTTGTCGGGAAAGTAAAAACCAAGTTTATTTTCCAAACCTTTTATATCTGGTTTTTTCCAAAACCAGGCCGGTATTTTCTGAAAGATTTTTCTATTTAATTTTATCTGTGGATGAACAAAATACATTTGATTTCATTTTAGCAGGTTTTTACCAGACACGCAAAAATTTGACAAAGATTTTCAATAGAGTAAGATAATAATGAAAGAGAAACGGAAAGTTCTTTGTTAACTAAATATTAAGAATTAAGTAAATTAAGTCAGTTTTTTAGAGTTGTCCTGACTGTCCCTTTACAGGGACATCGTATTTTTTTTGAGAGTTTGATCCTGGCTCAGGATGAACGCTGGCGGCGTGGATAAGGCATGCAAGTCAAGGGGCCACCTTCGGGTGGCACCGGCAAACGGGTTAGTAACACGTAGATACATACCCCATTCACGAGTATAACTCATCGAAAGGTGAGCTAATTCTCGATAGTCTAAACGCTCAATTTATTGAGTGTTTAGTAAAGGTATACGCAAGTATGCCGGAATAGGATTGGTCTGCGGCCTATCAGCTTGTTGGTGAGGTAATGGCTCACCAAGGCAATGACGGGTAGGGGATGTGAGAGCATGTTCCCCAACGATGGCACTGAGACACGGGCCATACTCCTACGGAAGGCAGCAGTCGAGAATATTGGGCAATGGGCGAAAGCCTGACCCAGCGACGCCGCGTGCTTGAGGAAGCCCTTCGGGGTGTAAAGAGCTTTTAACCGGGAACAAGCTTCGGCTGAGGGTACCGGTTGAATAAGAGGCCGCTAAACTCGTGCCAGCAGCGGCGGTAATACCGAATAATGTCATTGACCGACGGGAAAATGACCAAAGATTTATCGGCGAAGGAGCGGCCTATCTCCTATCAGCTTGTTGGTGAGGTAATGGCTCACCAAGGCTATGACGGGTAGCGGGACTGAGAGGTTGACCCGCAACATCGGGACTGAGACACTGCCCGGACCTCCACGGAGGGCTGCAGT
>DAOWLG010000018.1 GCA_030643485.1 Candidatus Nealsoniibacteriota bacterium
ACCCGCCTTACGAACTGGCGGACAGGTAGGCAAATTCGAAATACGAAATTCAAAATTCAAAACAACGGCAAAGAAAACAGTCGATAGTCCATAGTCGATAGATAACGGAATAAAAGACAAAGAAAAAAATAAGATAAAGACCAATCACTCTCACCTTAATCCTCTCCCATCAAGGGAGAGGAAAACAAAAAAGGAAGGTTGCAAATGGCGAATGACAAAAACAAAAGATAAGACAACAGAATGGATTCCTGTTTACACAGGAATGACAAAACAAATACAAAGAATGGATTCCGCATCGACAGACTGTGTCACAATTAAGTGCGAAGAATGACACTTTGAAAATATATTATTAACACCAGTAATATGCTATAATAGACTCAAAATAAAATGAAAGGAGTTCGTATCATGGCATATCGTTACGGCGATCGTTATCAAATGACATTACTTCCACAAAGCATTGAAGAATATATAGTAGAAGATGATCCAGTAAGAGTATATGATGCTTTTGTGGAATCACTTAATTTTAAAGAGCTTGGAATTGCCCTGGATGAAGAACAAGTTGGTAATCCGGAATATGATCCTAAGGCAATGATTAAGCTGCTGATATTTGGCTATTCATATGGTTTTCGTAGTTCACGAAAATTAGAAAGAGCGACATATCATAATGTTTCTTTCATGTGGCTTATGGGGGGATTAAAACCCGACCATAAAACAATAGCCAGATTTAGAAAGAACAACCAAAATACTTTAAAAGAAATATTAAAACAATGTGCCCGTTTATGTATCAAGCTTGAGCTTATTGAAGGCAACACTCTTTTTGTTGATGGCAGCAAAATAAGAGCAAACGCATCGATTAGTAACACCTGGACACAAGAAAAATGTGAAAAACATCTTAAACTTATAGATGAACATATCGAGTCTATATTTAAAGAGTGCGCCAGTATCGATAAGAAAGAACAAAACAGTCCATCTTTAGTAAAATTCAATAAAGAACTTAAAAATAAAGAAACTCTTAAATCTAAAATAAATAACATTATGAAAAAACTTAAAAAAAAACAATTGAAAACAATAAACTCTACTGATCCAGATTGCGTTAAATTTAAAAGCATCCAAGGAAAACATGCTGGTTACAATTCTCAGATAGTGGTTGATGAAAAACACGGATTAATAGTAAACAGCGATGTTGTTAATCAAAGCAATGATTACAATCAATTTGCAGAACAGATCGAACAAGCTAATGAAACACTCGGACGAAAGTGTGAAAATGCCTGTGCAGATGCTGGTTATGCAGATACTGAGGAACTAAAAAAGATTGATGAACAGGAAATTAATGTTATAGTTCCCACACAAAAACAGGCAAGTAAAAAAGCAATTAAACCATTTGACAAAGAGCAATTTACATTCGATTCTAAAAATAATTGTTACATATGTCCAGAAGGACACATACTTCCATACAGTCATTTTTCCGTTAAGAAACAACATAAGCTGTATAGATTTACGTCTAGAGCTACATGTATTTCCTGTCGACATTTTGGCGTTTGTACAATATCAAAGCGTGGTAGAACAATCATCCAACTGGTTAATGAAAAAAGCAAAATAAAAATAGAAGAACAATATAAGAAAGAACAGTCACAAGCTATTTATAAACTTAGAAAACAAAAAGTCGAATTACCTTTTGGGCACATTAAAAGAAATCTTGGAGTTAATGCATTTCTGCTGCGAGGTCTTGATGGTGTAAAAGCTGAAATGTCACTACTTGGAAGTTGCTTTAATATTGCCAGGATGATAAGTATCCTTGGTGTCCCAGGGCTTATTACAAAATTAATGTCGTAATAATTAAAGGATAGCTCTAATTATTGCTCATATTGCTTAACTTTTGGATGAAACGCCAATAATTTTTATTAACTTCTTACTTGAAAGTTAATATTTTGATTTTTTTATATTATATTGTCAAAGAACTATTGTCTGTGTCTAATTGTGACACAGTCTCCGAGTGCGGAATGACACTCCTTACAGACTGGAGGACCCGTCTTAAGGATTGGTGGACTTACCTTTCAGATTGGCGGACCGGCAACGCAAAAAAAGAGCTTGAAAAAAGTGTCGAAATATGATTATAATACTTTATTAAAAATATAAAGGGGAAAAAGGAGGCAATGATGCAGTTAAAATTAATTGTTATTTTATTATTTTCTTTGATTTTGGTCGTTTTTACTATGCAAAATATTACACCTGTTGAAATTAAATTGCTTGGTTGGGTAAGCCCTCCTCTTTCTTTGATGGTGGTAATACTAATTTCGGTTTTATTCGGAGGTATCTTTGCTACTATTTTGGGGCTCCTAAAACAATGGAAATTATTGGGTATAATAAAAGAAAAAGACAGAAAAATTGAAGCTTTATCTGTTCGATTTGCTGAATTAAAAAAAGATGATGAAGGATCGGAGGAGTGAAGATAAGTAATGAATAAAACTACTCCTCTGATGCAGCAATATCAACAAATAAAGAAGAATTATCCCGGTGCCGTCCTTTTTTTTCGTTTAGGCGATTTTTATGAGATGTTTGGAGAAGATGCAAAGATTGCTTCTCGCCTTTTAGAAATTACTTTAACTTCCCGTCATAAAATTCCAATGTGTGGTATCCCTCATCATTCTGCTGCTACTTACATTGCCCGTTTAATTAAGCAGGGACAAAAAGTAGCTGTTTGTGAACAGATGGAAGCTCCTGTTGCCGGTAAAGGTATTGTAAAAAGAGAAGTTGTTCGTTTAATTACTCCCGGGACGATATTAGAAGATAATCTTCTTCCCCGGGAAAACAATAATTTTTTAGCTGCTATTTATATCAATCCTAAAATATTAGAAGGGGTCAAAATTTCCGACTTAAATGCCAATAGTAAAATTGGTATATCTTTTACCGACATTTCTACCGGGGAATTTTTAACTACAGAAATAAGCGGAAAACATATTTTGGATAAATTAAATAATGAGATTTCCCGTTTTCAGCCGGCCGAATGCATTTTGCCCTGTTTTATGAAAGAAAAAAAAGATTTTCTGGATTTTTTAAGTGGGCGGAATATCTCCGTTAATTTTATTGAGGATTGGCGTTATGAAAAAACATCTGTTTATCAAAAGTTAACAAATCAATTTAAAGTTGCCTCGTTAAAAGGGTTTGATTTAGAAGATAAAGAAGATGCCATTTTTTCTTCGGGAGCAATTATTGCTTATCTGGGAGATACACAAAAGACTTTTCTTGCTCATATAAATCATTTGCAATGGTATTCTACGGAAAATTTTATGGTTTTGGATAAATCTACCCAGGATAATCTGGAACTGGTGACCGGTTTATTCACTAAAACCAAAAAAAACAGCTTATTTGAAGTGCTGGATTATACCTTAACTCCGATGGGAACAAGAACTCTCAGGCGATGGATTCTTGAACCATTGCTGGATATAGAAAAAATCCAGGCAAGACAAAAAGCAAATGCTGAATTCTTTCTTGATACTGTTTTGCGTAAGAACCTACAGGATGAATTAAAAAAAATAAGTGATTTGGAAAGATTAATCAGCCGGCTAAATTGTGGAACAGCCAATGCCCGGGATTTGGTTGCCTTAAAAAATTCGTTAAAAGTTATTCCTTTGATTAAAGAAAAAATGGATAAAGTTCATTGCAGTTTCCTGCGTAATTTGACAAAACAATTATCTGACTTAAAAGAAGTTTACGGGCTGATTGAGAATTCCATAGTGGATGAACCTCCTGTATTCTTGAGGGAAGGGGGATTAATTAAAAAAGGGTATCATATTGAATTAGACAAAATCAATCAGGCCCGTTCAGAAGGGAAGAATTGGATACTCAACTTAGAAAAAAAAGAAAAAGAACGCACCGGAATTAATTCCTTAAAGATAGGCTATACCAGTGTTTTTGGATATTATATTGAAATAACCAGGGCAAATCTAGCTAATGTGCCGGAAAATTATATCCGCAAACAGACCTTAACCAATGCGGAAAGATTTATTACTCCGGAATTAAAAGAACAGGAATCTTTTATTTTAGGAGCGGAAGAAAAGATTTTTAATTTAGAATACGATATCTTTCAAAAAATCAAGGAAAAAGTAATCAGAAAAACTATTGCTATTCAGGGAGTATCTTTGGCGATAGCTACATTGGATGCTATTTTAAGTTTGGCTGAATCAGCAGTAATCAACAATTACGGTCGTCCCGAAATAACCAATGATTTCCGTTTTATTATTCGGGAGGGGAGACATCCGGTAGTAGAAAAAGCTTTGGTGGGGATGGGTTTTATTCCCAATGATGTACAAATAGATGGCCGGGAAAATCAGATTTTGATTATAACCGGGCCTAATATGGCCGGAAAGTCCACTTATATCAGGCAGGTAGCTTTAATTGCCCTTATGGCTCAAATCGGTAGTTTTATTCCGGCTAAAGAGGCAGAAATAGGGGTGGTGGATAGAATTTTTACCCGTATTGGCGCAGCGGATAATCTTTCCGCCGGGGAATCGACATTTATGGTGGAAATGAATGAAACAGCAAACATTCTTAATAATGCGACTTCCCGCAGTTTATTAATTCTGGATGAAGTAGGTAGGGGGACTTCCACTTTTGACGGGGTAAGTATTGCCTGGGCAAGTGTGGAATATCTCCATTCAAAAAAAGATAAAGATACTAATCAGGGGCCAAGAACTCTTTTTGCTACGCATTATTTTGAATTGAC
>DAOWLG010000070.1 GCA_030643485.1 Candidatus Nealsoniibacteriota bacterium
ACGTTAGAAGATATAGGACTTCTTTCGAGATTTATTGTTAACGCGGAATGGTTTTTGGGGAAAGTTGGTCTGTCTGGAAAATCATTTATTCCTTTAGCACTGGGACTGGGTTGCACTGCGCCGGCGGCTTGCGCTACGCGCGTGTTGTCATCTAAAAAAGAACAATTTCGCGTTGCTTCATTGTTTGCTTTTGTGCCTTGCTCTTCGAGGATAGCTATAATAATGGGAGTGGTCGGGTTTTATGGCGGTATATGGCTGGCTATATCTCTTTTCGCTGTTGTATTTATTGCTGGTTTAATCTGGGCTTTTGGAATAAAAAAAATTATTTATATAAAAAAAGACCCATTGCTTTTAGAACTTCCGCCTTACAGAAAACCGCTGCTTGAGAATGTTCTTGCCAAAAGTTGGATTAGGATGAAAGATTTTGTATATATAGTTATGCCCTTATTAATAATTGGCGGGATGGCTTATGAAATTTTAAACATAGCAGGTATTACTAATGTTGTAATAGAACCATTTTCATCAATTACTGCTTGGTTGGGATTACCGGCCGTTGTTATTATTCCTTTAATATTCGGATTCCTGCAAAAAGATTTAACAGGAGCGATGCTTATTTCAGTTTTGGGTAGTGAGATATCCTTGGTTTTAAGCCCTCTTCAAATTTTTACATTCGGTATAGCTTCTACAATTGGAATTCCTTGCATTATAGCTTTGGGAATGCTTGCTAGAGAATTTGGATTTAAAAAGGCGATAAGTTTAACAATAGCGTCAATAAGTTACGGTATTTTATTCGCCGGGCTGTTTTGGAGAATAACCTCTCTTTTTTAAATAATTTTAACCAAGGTGGATTATTTTTTGGACAGAATTAATGCGCATTTTACTTTTTATTTTGTGAGTGTAGAACCACAAGCGTAAGCTTGTGGATATAAACTAGAATTCCTCTCGAAGCCTGAACCATATTAGGTTCGTGGCGAAGCAAGAAAAAGAAGATACCACGGGCGCCCGCCTGGTCGGCGAGGCAAGTGAGCCCGTGGAGATTCATATCAAAAAATATTTCAAAAGGGAAAAATTGGCTCGGAAAAATTCAGGGATTTTTGGAATATATAGATCTCACAAAGAGCCACGATTTTATGCGGGTATCTATTTAATAAAATCTATGGTAATTGTATTTGATTTGGGAGGAGTGTTTTTAAACGAAGGTTCAAAATTAGCCATTCAGAGAATTAGCAATAAATATAATCTTGATCCAGAAATACTTGGATTTGTTTTGCATAGCTCTTTTTCTAAAGAATACAGAATGGGGCTAATTTCGTCTGAGGATTTTTGGAAAAAGACCAAAAGATATTTAGGAGTTAAAAATATAGAAGGAATCAAGAAGATGTTTTTTAATTCATATTACCCGAGCAAGGAAACAGTTGAATTTGTTAAAAAACTTAAAGAGAGGGGAATCAAGATAGCTTTTTTTTCCAATGGTCCGGAAGATAGAACTAGATATTTAGATAAGAAATTTAACCTTATAAATTTTTTTGATTTTGGATTTTTTTCATTTGAGGTGCATTTATTGAAGCCGGATAAAGAAATTTATAAAAAATTTTTAGAGAAATTCGATCTCAAAGCAAACAAAATAATTTATATTGATGATAGAAAAGAAAACTTGATATCGGCAAAAGAAATTGGAATGGAAACAATATTGTTCAGAAATGTTGAGCAGTTGGAAAAGGATTTAAAGAATTCCGGATTAAGATTTTAATTTTTTATTTTTTCTTTATGCACAATTTAAAATTATTGATTAAAGACATTGAGAAGGAATGGTTGGATGCGTTGTTTAATCATTGCAGGAAGCAATTTGGAAAAGCAAAATTAGCATCTCACGATCATCTGCATCATTTGAGAACATGGTTAATAGCCAAGGAATTATTTTTAGAGCTTGAAAAAAACAATGTCAAAATCACCAAAAATGATTTAGAGAGAGTGATTATTGCCATATTTTTTCATGATATTGGTATGGTAAAGACGATCGAGAAAGTACACGGAACGATAGGTAAAAAAATGTGTAAAGATTTTTTTAATAAGAATAATTTGAAGAAAGTTGATGGCTTTGAAGAAGTTTTAGAAGCGATTCAAAGGCACGACGATAAAGAGTATAAACTACTACGGGCTAAATCCCGTAGTATTCCGCTTGCCCCGTTAGAAATTTCTTTTCTAACAGGGCAAGCGGAAAAGTTTGTTTCTCGCTCTCATCCCCCCGACGTAACGTCGGGGAGTATTCCCGCTCAAAATAAATTTGTAATGTGTCAAAAAGCTATATCGCAGAAAAGTGTTTTGTCTGTTTTGTGTGTTAGCGATGATTTGGAAGCATTTGGAGCGATAGGAGTATTTAGATACGCTGAAATATATTTACTGCGAAATATTTCTATTAAAGAGTTGGCGAGAAAAGTTCTCGAAAACCTTGAGAGTAGATATAAAAATTTTCACAGCCTATATTCAAATTTAGAAGCCTTTGTTAAAAAGCAAAAAGAAAGATATAATTTCACGCGAGGTTTTTATCGAGATTTAGAAAAAGAATTAAATAACGCAAAATACTCTAAAACAATTCTTTTTGGCGCAATGGGCGTATTGAATATTCTTGTAGCGGACATTATAGAAGGAAAAACTTCGATATCAGACATAAGCGAGAAAGCTTTGAAAAAATCGGATGGTTGTTATATTATTAGGTTTTTTAAACAATTTAAAAAAGAAGTTGAAAAAGCACATCCCTCTGATTTTTAAAGGTTGACAAATATTTAAAAAATCAAATTATATTTGAGAATTACTATCGTTTTTTGCAATTTTTAGTTTGATTTTAAAGATATTATTCAAAGGTCGGGTTTAATTTAACCAAAAAAATTATGAAAAACGGGATAAAATTTGGATTAATAATTATAGTTGTAATCGTGGTTTTAATCGGAGCGGCTTTGATTGATGGAAATAAGGAGACAGAAGAAGAAAAACCAGTTGAAGAATCTTCTACTCAAAAAATTACTTCCTTGAAAACTTGCGCAGAGCTCAATGGATATATTTGCGGGGTAGGAGATGAGTGCGGGGGAAAATGGCTTGACGCTTCTGACACATTCAGCTGTTGTTCGAAAAAGTGCGAAGCCAGCGCAGGAGGGGAAGCGCTAAGTATAGAACCTTTTGATCTTGAAAGCGGAGAAAGCGAGGAATTGGGAAGTTTAACCCAATAAATAGTTTTTAAAATAAAATTATGAGAAAGAAAATTAAATTATTGGCAAGCGCCGCGATTTTGTTCGGTCTGGTTTTATTTGCTGGAAATGCGTTCGCCATAGATACTAACTTTCCAATTTTAGACAGGCAGGTAGAAATCCGCCAGGCCCATCTTGAGTGGCTTGTCGCAGTTCAAGAAACGAGCATGAATGCAATTATTGAGTATATTGGCGAAATTAACGGAGAGACATCCAAGCTTTCGTCGCTCCTTAGCAGTTCTCGAACTCAAACTGAAAAGATAAAAACATTAACTACTCATATAGCGCTCAATAACGCGATTAGGCAGTTAAAGCAGATAACAGTTGATTTTAAAACAGAAACCAAAAAGCAGATGGATGAGAAGAACGGGAAAGTGCTGCAGCTGTTGAGTCGTATTAAAACTGCATTGGATGAAAACAAGATAGAATTAGGCGAATTGAAAGATGCATATTGGAAAGTAAGGAAAGATAATGTCTTGGAGATATTTGATACTCGCGTTAACCGCGCGAAGGATATTCTTGATAAATTAGATAAGTATGGTTATGACATTAGTGAAGCTCAAAAAAAGTTAGGGGAAATTGAAAATAAAAGAAGCGATCTTGAGGAAGCTTTAGGCAAGAAAGACAATAATGCGATACATCAAACAAGGATTGAGATTTTAAATCTTTCAAAAGAATTGGTTCAAATTGTAAGAGACTTGCAAGTTAAGATACCTCAAAAAGCAAAGATAAGATATCGAGTTGGCCTTGGCGAAAGAGTAGTGGAAAGAACAGAAATAATAATTTCTGAATTAGAAACGCTTGGGATAGATGTTGCGGAGTTAAAAGAAATTCACAAAAAAGCAGAGGCCGATTCAAAGGAAGCCCGGGATAAATTTACAGCAGGCGATTTGGAAGGAGCGGTAGAATCTTTAAAGAAATTAAAAGCGGATTTTATTGAACTCAAGGAAGTTTATAAAGAACTGATTTTTGGTGAAGAATTATCTGAAGAGACAGAAACTATGCTTGAATCGACAATGAATAGTATAGATAGTGCAGTAAAAGAGATGGATAGTACTTTATAGATAGTAGATAGAAGTTTGCCCCGCGTTGCAGGATTTAATCCTGTAACGCGGGGTTTGTATTTTTAGCGCAATGCGTTATCCCTTAGCAACTGTTAGTCCCCAAACTTCTTTTGTCCCTCTTTCTTTTAAAACTCTTGCTGCTTCTTCCATTGTAGAGAGGCTTGTAGCTACATCATCCAAAAGGATGATTTTCTTGTTTTTAATTTCGCTGCTATTTTTTACCAGAAAAATTCCTTTGACATTTTCTTCTTTTTCTTCTCTGTTTTTTATTTTTACTTGAGGTTTTGTATGTTTTTTTCTTAAGAGAATATTTTCTTCCATTGGAATTTTCAGGAGAGGGGAGAGGATTTTTCCGATTTCCACGGCCTGATTAAATCCTCGCCAGCGGAGCCGCCGCGGATGGAGAGGAATTGGCAAAATTAAAAAATTCAGGGGATTTTTAAAAAACTCTATTTCCGGATTCTGTTTTAAAAATTTTAAAATTAAAAAAGCCAAAGAAGTGGATAGTTCTTTGACAAAATTGTATTTAAAAGCGTCAATTAATTTCCGCAAAAGCTCGTCGCTGTATGGCGAGGCGGTAATAAGACCAAAAAGAGATTTTTGGCAATTTTTGCAGATTTTTCCTTCAGGTAATCTTTTGCCGCAATAAGGACAAAAAGGCGCGGGAAAAATTTTAATTTTTGAGAAACAGTTTGAACAAAGATAAGATTTCTCTTTTCCGCAGGAGAGGCAAAATTTAGGATAGAGAAAATCGAGAATCAATTCACGTAACATGGGACACATAACACATAACACGAAACATATAATAAAGTAAATTAATGAAATCCTAATTCATGCTTCTATGCTGTGTGTTGTGTGGTTTTTATAGCCATTTTTTTCCTTTGATATAGGCGATTGTTAGCAGCAGGGAAACAATCATTATCATTCCTACAATCCAAAAATCTCCGTCTTCTCCAACAAAAGGAAGGTC
>DAOWLG010000069.1 GCA_030643485.1 Candidatus Nealsoniibacteriota bacterium
AGGTCTGCTATTGGAAGAGACCCAGTTATTTGGAAAAGAATTTTAACTAAATATACAAGTCAAAGAAACAAAAATTTCAATGCTATAAGGAGAGCTGTTCTTGAATATGATACGAGCAATCATAGTTCAAAAGCAAAAAGCCGACTTACTGGAAAATTATTTATTATTACAGTTCTGTCGTCTTTAATGATAGGAGTAATTGATGAATTACGGAGAATGCTCTATGGCAAACCGAAAAAAGGTTTGTTTTCTCAGATTGTGAGAGTTTTTGGAAATACTTTAAGTTATGTATATTTTGCTGGCGATATATTTAGTTCGTTAGTAAGTAAAATAGAATATGGGACTTTTGGTGGTTGGGATATGGGTAATCCTGTATCCTCCTTTATGGATAATGCTATAAGTGGAATAGCGGAGGGAGTAAGCACTATTGACCAAGTAATCACCGGCGAAAGGTATAAAGCAGGAGAAAAGAAAGGAGAAGCTAAATGGAAAACAAGTATAATGAGATTTTTAAATCAAACAATTTCAACTGCTAGTAAAATAAAAGGTATTCCTTATGACACCGTTAAGAAAATATTATGGGGAGTTTGGGAAATTGTTAGTGGAAAAAGATTTGAGAAAAAACCAAAAGGAGGGATTCCAAAACCTTCAATACCAAAAATTTCTATTCCTAAACCTTTTTAGAATTACCAAGCAAGTTCAATTAGTGTGCGAAGGAAAGGAATATGCCAAAGAACATAGCGAAGTATTATCAGCCCTACCCCGGCAAGTATAAAAAATAAAATTGTTTTAATTTCCATCGTTATTCTAATACCACACCCCAAAATAATTGTCAAGTAATTATGACCAAACAAAAAAACCACGAACAAGATGACAAACTTAAAAACATAGAAAAAGATATTAAAAGCATCAGAGAGCATATGGCGATTTTAAATAAAGAGGCGGGAATAACTATGACTAATGTAAACTGGCTTTTAAAATTCTTTTGGATTGTGGCCACAGCTTCTGTGAGTTCTTTGGTTGTAGGACTTGTAACCCTCTTGCTAAAGTGAGGTGAGAGCTACTACAATACCCTTTTAAGCGATTTAACCCCCGAAGCTAACCTTTAAACCTTATGGATAAAATAACCCCGAAACAAATCAACGAAATAAAAAGAATACTCGGTAAAACTCTTTGTCAGCACGGGGAGAGTTTTTCAAGAGATGCTTTTAAAATTAAGCCGAAAGTTTTTGATAGTAGAGATGTTAGAAACTTTATAAGAAAATTAACTGGATTATCTGCCGCTGAAATAAGATTAGCCGATAAAAAGTATTATACCGTAGATTGGCAAACTTGGTTGGCGATTATTAAATGGGATTGGGTCAATGAGAAAAAGTGGCTATCCGATAAATGGGACTGCGATAATTTTGCTAACTATTTTTCTTCCAGAGTTGCTTATCTTTTTCATCTCAATTCTTGTGGTTCAGTTTCTGGAAATATCAAAGATGCAAATACAGATGAGATGATTGGTCCTCATAGATTTAATATGATTGTTACAAATGATTGGGAATTATATTTATATGAACCAATGATAGATTTCTATTGTAAAATAAAAAAAGGAGAAAAAGGAGTTTGTGGAATTTGGAGATACTATCCAACTTATTTTAGATTAAATTAAAAGGTCGCTTTATTTAAAAATAAAATAAAAATATGGAATTTTTAAAAGGTAAAAAAACTAAAGTAGTAATCGTTCTTACTCTCGTATATGCTGTTATTGGATTGATTCTTGGCGAGTTAGAGCCAAATGTTGCTTACGCAATGATACTTGGGGCTTTGGGCGGCTTCGGAATTTACGACAAGATTGAAAGAAACTCGGAGGAATAAAAAAAAGAACAAGCCCTCTTTTCAGAGAGCTCGTAAGAAATTACTTCTTTACAGGCAATTACTTGACTTTGTATTACATATAGTTTGTAGTGTAGAACTTGACAACCTTACAGAAAATCCTTTAAAATTAAATTAAGACAACCAAGCTGTTCACCCACAATTATGTCTTCCAATAATTTTATCCGTGTAAGCCGAACCAAAAAAGGTTTCCTAATTCAAGACCTTGATATTGAAAGTGGAAAGGGATTTAAAATCGGCGAAGCTGACACCTTTAAAAAAGCACGAGATATTGCGGAGAAGTATTTAGAAGATGGTAATCCCGTAGAATACGGAATTGAATATCGTAAAAATTGTTTCAACGATTAAAGGTTGATTTTAAAAACCAAAAAAAACAATTATGATTTATAAATTAGACGGGGAAGACCCCACTACTCCAGATAAAGAAGAAACTCCTCAAGAAGATAAACCAAAAGAGGAAGAAAAACCAGAGGAAGAAAAACCAGAGGAGGAAAAAGTAGATGATGGAGAATTACCTTCTCAAGTTCCTACGCCGGCAGTTTGACAATCGTTTTAAAAAAATTTAAAATTAAGATACTGACGATTCCATCCGTAAATTATTTAGCTGAAAGAAGTTATTTATTTAACTCGCAGAATTTTGCGAGGAACATAGTCTGTTAATCTCTAGGCGAATAATTTACGACGGAATCGGTCTGAAAAGTTTATCCACAGTTTTAAATTGAAGACTATTGACAAAGTTTTTTAAAAGAGTATACTAAAATAAAGAATATGAAATATTGTGGTTTAAAAATAAATTTTTATAATGTAGTCCAACAAGAGAAAATTTCTGAATTGAAGTTTTTTCCTGCTGAACCACAATATTCAGTAAAAGCCACTTCTAGCGAAAGCAAGAGGTGGTTTTTATTTTTAACAATTTTATAGAAAAGTTTATCTCTTTTTGAGGATATGTGAAAAACCACAACCTCAAGTACTTTAATATAATGAGAAAATTAACTGCTGAAAGACGCTATGGGTATCTTTATGTGTAATCTCCCAGACTCCTTTCTGTCATTTATTCTCCGCTCTATTAAGTATTCATCGTTTGGTTTAAAAACCTAAAGGCAACAGAGAAGTCCTTGATGAAGTTAAGATGCCATCTTATAGAACTAAAAGAGCAAGGCAAAAGAACTCTGTTAAAGAAACAAACCTTTTCAATTTTAATGGCTTAACAATTCTATAAATACATATTTCCTTTTTTTCCTTCTTTCCTTTTTTAATTAAAAGAGGAAAGGTCTTTAACAAACAAACAAACTTTCTTTATTAAGTCTTTAAAAAAATTATGAAAATAATCTATACAGACGGTTCATATTGCTGGAAAAACAATATAAGAAAAATTGGAAAGATTGCTTACAAAATTGGAAATAAAAAAGTTCAAGTAAAAGAAATTGAAATGCCAGAAGTTGAAAATTTAAAGCAGTATTCTAATTTATTTGAATTAAAAGCAATTATAGAAGCTCTTAAAGAAACAAAAGCAAAAAAGGTTTTACTTTTTACAGATTCTCAAGTAGTTTATTGGTGGGTAAAAAGGAGAGAAAATGATTTAGGAAGAATTTCTCAACTTCATTATGAATTAAAAAATCAAGTTGACAAACTTCAAGATAAAATTAAGTTTGAAATAAGATGGATTCCAAGAGATAAAAATTTAGCAGGTATTTTCCTTGAGAATTTATAAACAAAATGTCATACCAGATGACAACCAACTGGACGGACAGTGGACGGCAAATGGACGCCATAAGTTAAAGTAAAAAAAGTGGATAAAAAATGTCTCCAAAATGTAAACATAAATTATGACCAAAACCAAAAAACAAACCAAGTGTGTTTGCTGCCACGAAACTGAAACACTCTACCCTGTAAAAATCAAAAAAGGAGACAAAGAAAAAATTGTTGGCCTATGTGATATTTGTTTGAGGGGGCTTACTGGGAAATTGGGGAAGCTAACAGAAAAAGAAAAAGAGTTTAAGAATTATTTTATCAGAAAAGTTTTAAAAATATGATTAAAGAATATAAAAATAAGGTTTTGTGTGGGGATACACTTGAAGAATTAAAAAAGATGTCTGACGAGTGTATTGATACGATTATAACTTCTCCGCCTTATTGGGGTTTACGAGATTACGGAGTCAAAGGACAAATCGGTTTAGAGAAAACATTAGACGAGTATATTAACAAATTATTAGATATTACTGCCGAACTTAAAAGAGTTCTTAAACCGACAGGAGTTATGTTTTGGAACCATGGGGATTGTTATGGAGGTAATCTATCAGCACCGAATCAACCAAAATTGGGTAAGCGAGATCCTTATTCAAATTTCCCAAGAGTTAGAGCTAGAAATAGAGTTCCAAAATGTCTTTGTCTCCAAAATTACCGTCTCATTCTTAAAATGATAGACAATCAATGTTGGATATTAAGAAACACAATAATCTGGCATAAACCCAATCACATGCCCAGTTCAGTAAAAGATAGATTTACGAATAGTTATGAGCCAGTTTATATGCTGGTTAAGAATAAAAAGTATTGGTTTGATTTGGATGCGGTGAGGGTAAAAGTTAAATATCCTGAAGATGTAGCAAGAAGAATTAGACAAGATAAAGAAGCAGGAGTAAAACCATTTCAAAAAGGTTCAGATATAGCAAGACATAAAAAAACCAAAATCCCTCAATCTCAAGCAGAAAGTTTTGGAAGTCCAAGAGCAAGGAATTATAGGAAAGTAGATACAACGGCAGAATTTTTTAAAAAGAAAGGAAGTGGTGGAAATTTGAATTTGCCTGCAGAAAATCCTAAAGGAAAGAATCCAGGCGATGTTTGGAAAATAGCAACTCAACCATTTCCAGAAGCTCACTTTGCTACTTTCCCTGAAAAACTTATTGAGCCGATGATTATGAGTAGTTGTCCAAAAGACGGAATTATATTGGACCCCTTTTTCGGAAGTGGAACTACCGGAGTAGTAGCAAAAAAGTTAGGCAGAAATTATATTGGGATAGAATTAAATGAGGACTATTGCAAAATCGCCAAACTCCGCATCCAAGCCCAACCCAAACCTTTAGATTTTTAAAAGAAAATTCTCGTAAAATAACAAAACAAGAATCACAACTGGGGATAAACTTTTAGAAAGTTAGCGTCTATAAGGGGCGAGAGAGATATTTAAAACGCTTGCAATAGGTTCAGAATTTGCTAATATGAAAACATAAAGATAACAAAACTATTATGAAATTAAATTTTACAAGAAAACCAAAAACAAAAATGATAGGAATTAGAATGACAGCAGAAGAATATAAGCAAATAAAAGAACTGGCTAAAAAAAATAAAACCAGTATTGCTGAAACTTCTGCTGTTTTGATTAGAGCAG
>DAOWLG010000040.1 GCA_030643485.1 Candidatus Nealsoniibacteriota bacterium
AAAAAAGGAATAAATTTTTTCTGGGGTTGGCTAAAAATTGCGAATAGCAATTTTTTCTTTTCGGAACCGTTCGCTCAGTCCCGCTTCGCGGGACAACAGGCGGGCAAAAATTTTCCCCCTCAAACTCCCCCAATTTTTGCCCGCCCATATTGATTTTTTTTGGAAAAGATTAAACAAGAAATCGGGATTAAAATGAGAAAAGAAATGAAAAGCGATGGCTTGAAAGCCATCGCTTCGTAAAATCTTTGAAATAAAATTACTTCGGCAGAAACTTATCAGTGTACATCTTGCTCACATCTGTTTTCTTGTCTACAATTCCTACATCAAATAATATGTCCTGCGTCATTTCCCATTGTTCTTTGTCAAATTTTCCGAGCGGGTATTTGTTAGGCTGATATACCTCATTTGTAAGTCGTTTCCAATATTCCAACTCAATACCTCTAAATTTTTCCGCGTCAGGATTAAAATTTTTAATATATGCGTCAACTGCTTTTTCTGGATTGTCCATTGCATACTTAAATCCTTTAGGTAAGGTGTCAATACATTTTGTGATTTTAGAACATTAAAAAATAGTTGAAAAGGTTGAAAGAAATCCTCTAAAATGAAACAGGGAAAATTACAAATCTGTTCAGTGTTGTAAATTCCGAGTTGCTCTAATTTTTCTTTGGGCGATAGACCGCGCAAGCCTATCCCGTCATTACTTCGATGATTCTGATAAATAATCCAGTATTGTCCTTCAACTAAGAAATCATTTTTTGTCTGTATGAATTCTCCTCTTGGACAATAGAATTCTTCATCATCTGTTCTATGAGTTCTTTCAATAAGATTTTGCTTCCATTTTATTCCCTGGGTATCATAGATGTAAGAATTGTATTTAGATAATTTTTCATTCCAATCTTTGAATTTTCTTTCTGAACCGGAGCAGAATTCAGATCCTCCATCAACCTGAGTATTTATCTTAACCCTGATGTTGTGAGCCCTTAACCAGATAATGACAAACTCTAAAAACTTAAATCCAAAGAAGCTATTTAATTCGTATGACCAAGCCAGGAATCTAGTCTTGGTTTTAGCGTCAGTAATAGTCCATTGATATTTAGGTAATTCTTGATTAAACTTGAACTTTTGATAAATTTCTTCCGGCAGGGAATGTCTGTCAGCTATTTCTTTGGTGTCGTATTGTAAATATTCAAAAGCCCCTATTTGGTCGTAATTATACAATGGTCTTCTTTCTCCATTAGAGGTTCTAATCTTTTTTGTTTTAAGTTTATTCCTTTTGTAAACACCTTTAATTTTAGCCAAAGTGTAAATATTTTCAGTATCATAATTCTGTCTTTTCAAATGTTTGAATAATCTTTTAGGTCCATAGTTTAATTGATGATGTTTATCCAAAATTAAAGATTCTTGCTCGCCCGCTAAACATCTTTGATTAGATTTTGGCCTTCTAGAATTTGACCTTAAAAAGTTGAATAAATCTAATTTCTCTTTTGGGATTTTCTCATTAGTTTTAAGATAATAAAGAGATTCATTTGAGGCATAGAAATAACATCTTTTAATAATATTACCAATAGTGTTGTAATGACAATCAATATGGGCAGCGATTTCTTTTTGGGTTTTTTGGTTTAAGAAATATAATCTGGCGATCTTGAACCGGGTAATAAGTTCTCCTTCTACTTTGCAATTTTCTTTGTAAGACATTAGAATAGAATTGAGAGGCATAGTTTTTAACAAGATTTAGAATTGATTGATTACGACCTTTCAATTCTAATTCTAAACTATGTCTTTCTTTAATCAAAATATTGAAATCCTTTTCAACTATAAAGTTATTTCTGAATTGTTTGATTTTGAAATATCTTTGCCTGAAATATTTTAGAAATTTCCTAACTATTATTTTGTAAAAGATCACAAAATGTATTATATCATCTACGGTTTATTTGTTTTATCCCCTTGACAGGAAATGTCAGTTTGCTATATTTATAATAAGAGTAAGTCCTTAGGGTAAAGTCCGGTGGAGGGCATTCTCATTTTAGGAATATCCCTTTGAAACCGGAACAGTCCCGAAAGGCTTCTATCCGCTATTTCAGCGGATTTTTGATTTGGACCATTTTGAATTTTAGATTTTCAAAAAACCTTTCATCGTCTTTAATATAGGCGCGATAAAAAATATTAGAGATAAAATCAGCAAACTCAAGTAAAATATCAGTTGTTGAAGGCTGGATTTTAAATTCAGTTTTTGTTTTTGGATATTTTTCTTTGAGAAAATTTCTAATTTCTTTCTTAAATGTTTCTTTGGCCAGGAGTCCGCCTTTATGTTTTCTACTATCCACTATAATTTTTATATTTTTATATTCTTCCAATTTTAATTTACCAAATAATACTTTGAGCAAATCCAGGTATATTTTTTCAAAATCCAATTTGTTTTTGCGAAAATAACTCTTTTCTTTTTCAAAAGGGATTTCTTGAATAACTTGAAAAACGCTCAATAAAGTTAAATCAGGCCGTCCAATAAGTTTTAAAGTTTTCAACCTTAATTGATTAAAAGCAGAGTCTACGGCATGAATGCGGCGCTTCCCGGCAAAAGGATAACGGCACTCTTTCCATTTTTTAAACAAACTTCTCTCATCTAAAACCGCAAAACCGTTGATGCTAATGAACTGCTTCTTTTTTCTATCTTTTAGATTGTAAGATTCATCAAGATAAATATACATTTATTTTATTTTCAAGTAAAGCGAGACAGAACAAACAAACGAGCGAAGCGAAGTTTGTTTGTTCTGCGAGCGAACGCAGAAAATGTAGTCCAGACTTACTTTTTAATACCCCACCGCTTGCGGTGAGGGAAATATAAATCCTTTGGGCGGGGTTTGATACCTCGCCCAAAGGTCTGGGCTTCATTTCCTTTTTATCGTCTTCCCGATTTTTGTTTCTAAAATATGCCAAGGAATCAATAATCTCTCTACCAAACAAATAATAGCATAAAGTAAAATTCCAAGCAAGGCGAGTTGAACTAAAGCGGCAAAAACAGTTGCGGTGTCCATTAAGCCAGACGCGTAAATTGTTAGATACCCCAAGCCAGCGTTAGCGCCGACAAATTCACCAACAACCGCGCCAATCACAGCAAGTGTAATTCCTATCTTAAACCCAGCAAACAATATAGGAAGAATGCTGGGAATTTCTAATTTTGAAAGGGTTTGTAATTTTGTCGCTCCTAAAATCTTAAATAAACGCAATAAGTTTTTATCAACTGATTTTATTCCGGCGATAGTATTAACTAAAATCGGAAAGAAAACAATCAAAGCGCAAATTACAACTTTTGATTCTATGCCAAAACCAAACCAAATAACAACCAAAGGAGCCAAAGCAATTACTGGCACGGTTTGGATTGCAACAACATAAGGAGATAAGACCTGCTCTAAGGTTTTTGATTTGGCAATGATATAGCCGAGAAAAATTCCAATAGCAGAGCCAATAAAAAATCCAAGCAAGGTTTCATTCAGGGTTATTAAAGTATGCTTGAGCAAAAGTCCGCTTTTCAACAAAGAAATATATTCACTGAAAATGCTTTCAGGAGAAGGCAAAATAAACACAGGGAAATGGAAAATATGGATTACAAATTTCCATAACAGAATAAAGATAATAAAGACAGATATTTGTTGAAAAAATGTTTTTAGATTTATCTTAGGCATACAAAATTTTTCTAATTTGGATAAGGTAATTTAGATATTTTTTGTTTTTTAGAATTTCCATATCTCTTTTTTCTGGCAAATTTATTTCTATAATTTCCTTAACTGTTCCCGGATTTTGAGATAAAACAATCACCCTTTGGGAAAGAAAAACCGCTTCTGGTATGCTGTGAGTAACAAATATCACGGTCTTGTTAGTTTTTTTCCAGATTTTGTTTAATTCTGTGTTCATCTTATTCCTGGTGATTTCGTCTAAGGCTCCAAATGGTTCGTCCATCAGCAAAACCAAAGGGTCAGAAATTAAAGCCCTTGCTATGGAAACCCTTTGCTTCATTCCGCCAGATAATTCCTGAGGATAACTTTTTTCAAATTTTTCCAAATTAACAAGTTTTAGTAATTTTTTTGCCTTGTTGTAAAATTTTTCTTTATTTAATTTTTGCCTTATTTCTAATGGCAGAACAATATTATCAATGACGCTTCTCCAGGGAAGTAAAGTAGAATCCTGAAAAACAAAACCAATATTTTCAACATCAAAATCTTGATACAAAATTTTGCCTGAAGTCAAAGACAATAAGCCGCCGATAGCGTTTAACAAAGTTGTTTTTCCGCAACCACTTGGTCCGACTATGCCCAAAAATTCATTTTTTTTCACATCAAAAGAGACATCTTTCAACGCCTCTGTTGTTTGATTTTTTGATTCAAAACTAATGTCAAGATTTTTTAGTTCTAAAATTGTTTCGTGATTAGTCATATCCATCTATTTAGAGTATACCAAATTTTTGATAAATTGAGAATAGCCAAACTAAAATTTTTTCATTTCCTTTCTCATTTTAATCCCGATTTCTTGTTTAATCTTTTCCAAAAAAAATCAATATGGGCAGGCAAAAATTGGGGGAGTTTGAGGGGGAAAATTTTTGCCCGCCTGTTGTCCCGCGAAGCGGGACTGAGCGAACGGTTCCGAAAAGAAAAAATTGCTATTCGCAATTTTTAGCCAACCCCAGAAAAAATTTATTCCTTTTTT
>DAOWLG010000005.1 GCA_030643485.1 Candidatus Nealsoniibacteriota bacterium
CAACACAAGAGAGGTCTGACCTCTTTTTCCCTGGTCCCGGCAGAGGAAATTTACGGCAAACACATCCAGCTGGCGATGTCGGACATCGCCACAGTAGATATCTCGCCAGACGACATGGAGTGGGTTGAGTATGATGGAATGGTCTATGACGTGACCGTGGATAATCACATTTTGCTTGTGCGCCGCGCGCAAACCAAATCTAAAATAAAAGAAACCTCCGACAAGGAGATTTCTTTCAGGTCTCTTGAGACACGTAGATTATGCAGTAAACTGCATTGGCAACAGGATTTATTATCATTATATTCTAATCAAGATTGCTTGTCAAGTACTTATCCTGTGGATAAACAAAAAACCCCGGTGGACCGTGTAGGATTCGAACCCGCTACACCTGTTGCCAAAACAGGGTATTTACCACATAATACTACAGGCCCAGAACCGGGGCTAAATCCATTATATCACAGCTCCACATTTCTGTCATTGCGAGGCGAAGCCGAAGCAATCTCTTTCTCCACCCCCGTCTGGTCCGGCAACTGCGGCAACAACCCCTCTTTGAACATCACTGACGCGATTACGATTGAGGCGTGGGTGAAAACTACTGGCGGCGTTACAGAGCGTGGTATTTATGCTCAAGGGTCTGATTTTACTGGATTAAGTCATCCTGGATATTCTTTAAGAATAAGGCAGGGAATACCTGCTTTTGCAGTCCGTAGACGAGATGATTCTGATAAATGGGATTTGTATACTGGAACGAATGTTGAGGATGGAAAATGACAAAGTAAAATTTAAAAATGAATTTAAGAAAAGACTTTATAATTGGGTTTTAAGATTAATTAAAATGGTTATTAAAAGAGTTAATTGAAATTTCCAATATCTTGGCTTCAAGTATTCTGACATTAAAAGGAAAGAAATAATTTTAACATTTTGCTTTGTCATTTTGATTTTTGATATTTACATTTTGATTTTGAGCGAAGCGATTATCCGTGACTTATTCACCCCGTTAGAGAATACAGGGATATGAAATAAAAACGAGGTAAGTAATTCTCTAACGGGGCAAGAATCCAAGATTCGTCATTTTTGAGAAATTATGAATGAAAATAAACCAAAAAGCCCCTTGAAAACAAGAGACCTTCTGGAGTGTGGACCCGGGGAGACTTGCACTCCCTCCGTTACGTGCTAATGGTAATATGCTACTATATACACCACGGGCCCAGATCCACAAGTTCATTATAAAACAAAAAGAACCCTTTTTCAAGAACCCTTTTTGTTTAGCACGTAACTTTAGCCCGTAGTATATAGAGCTTTATTACCATCTACCATCAGTATACCAAACCCAACAACCTTGTCAACCCCACACCTAATAAGGACAAGGTGCCGAAGGCACCTAATTGACGAAGTCAGTCCTTATTAGGTGTGGGGCAACCCCAATTAGTAATCGCTTATCATTGATTATTGATTAGTTATCAGTTATCATTAATCAATAATCAATAACAATTATGAAAAATATATTTCAAAAAATCATTGATTTTATTAAATATCACAACGCGTTCACTATTGGTCTGGCTTTGGTTTTTGTTTTTAGCGGCGCGATTTTCGCGTCAGAAGATGTGAGAGACGCGGTTATTGGCGAAGAAATTATCACTGAAATAGGTATAGATAATAGCCAACTCTTACTTGCGGACCTTGATAATTTTGATGTGGATTTAACAATTGATAATGTTTTAGAAGATGATAAAAGTTATTACATTGGTTACTCTTTTAATACCATAGCGGTTCAGGATAATGTCTGGCAGCCAATAGTCAAATTAGAAAAATTCACGGTAAATAAAGAGGGTTTGGGCAATAGGGATTTAGGGCTTTATCTAGCGGAAGAATTAGGCGAAGTGGCAAATAGCGAGATTACGTATTTAAGAGAATTGCAAAAAACCGAGAAAGAAAAAGGCGAAACCTTGATTGTAGAAACCTTGGAATATACTGGTTTAATCGGCTTGATTTTAGACACGGAAACCAGGGTTTTGCCCGGTTATGAACCGGTTATCCCAGAGCCGCAGCAGGAAATCTGCCACGGTTTGGATAATGATTGTGATGAAGAAATTGACGAGGATGTAGATTGTGGCGCAATTTCCTGCGATGCCAGTTTGAATTTGGTTGGTGAGGATTGTGAAAATACCTGTGTTGATGGAGAATGTCAAATTTGCGTTCCGGTTTGCGTTTGTTCCGAGGGCTTTTCCGATTGCGACAGCGATATGACAAATGGCTGCGAAACCGAAGGCGATTGCGTTTTCGTAGAAGAGGTTGAAGAATAAATATGAAACCATACAAATCAACACGGCAATGGACCCACCCCGAAGGTTACAAATATCTATCTGTCTGGACCAACGCGGTACTTTTGAGATTTCTTGTTCGCGTATTAACCGAGGAATTACCTCGTTCAGAGTATCGCTCTAAATCTCAAATTGACGATGCAGCAAGGTCGGTTGTCGCTAATGTTGAAGAGGGTTATAAACGAACAACAACAAGGGAATATCTGAATTTTCTTGGTTATAGCCAAGGGAGTTTAGAGGAAGTTAAGGGAGACATTAAACGGTTTTATCAGGATAGATTTTTGAAATCTAAATCAGAATCAATCTTGGCAAATTTGGGAATAAAATTAGAGGAGATTAAGGGATTGTTAGAGGATTCTAAGGGAGAGATTTCCCTTAGACGCCTTTATTCTCCCTTAAAATCCCTTAAAGGAACCGACTTAACCTTAGAAATGTTTCTTGAACTGATTAATAAGACCGACTGGCTTTTCCGCCAATTAGTATCTTCATTGGAGAAAAAGTTTGCTGAAGAAATCCCAATGTCTCCTCGGGAGAAATGGTTAAAATCGCGGATGGAAGCCCAGGTTAATGAAGACAGAAAAATGGATGAAGAATTAAAGAAAATCATTGCTAATCGGTAATCATTTATCATTAATTATTAATTGTTGATTATTTATTAGTGATAAGTTATTATTAAACAATTAAACATATGACAAATATATTAGACAAAGTTTCAAAAGCAAGTATCTATCTATTGGTATTTTTATTACCGCTTTTCTTTTTGCCCTGGACCACAAATGTTCTGGATTTTAACAAACAGGCATTGCTTATTTTTTTGGTTTTTGTTTCTTTGGGTTGTTGGCTGCTGAAATCTTTGACACAAGGAAAAATATCTTTGAATCGCAATATTTTTAATCTGCCAGTAATAATATATCTATTGATTTTAGGACTGGCAAGCTTATTCTCTGCTTACAAATATGGCAGTTTTTGGGGTTTGCCGTTAAGCATTTCTTCTTGTTTTTTAACGATTTTTGCGTTTGTTCTGCTTTATTTTTTAATCATAAATGTTTTTGTTCCATCAGAGTCCATTAAAAATAAAAAATCTAACGGAACAGGGGAACAAGGGATTTTTGGGTTACTTATTGTTTTAATTATTTCCGGGTTTTTAGCAACTTTATTTGGCGTCTGCCAAATTTTTGGAAAAATTCCTTTATCGCATAATACTATTGGCACGGCAAATAGTTTGGCGGTATTTATCGTTTGTCTTTTGCCTTTGGTTCTATCCATCCTTTTTACCAGCAAAAGATTGATTAAATTTTTAATGGCAATCATAGGATTGTTAATGCTTGGTTTGATGTTTTTGGTTAATTTTTGGGTTGCCTGGATTTTACTTTTAATTGGTTCCGCTGCTCTTTTAATTTTTGGAATTGCCAAGAAAGATATTTTTAGCGGCGCAAAAATAAATTTGTTAATAGTGCTTTTGATATTAGGTTTATTTTTTGGGATTTTTCGGATTCAAATTCCTTTTTTACAAGATATTCCTTTAGAGGTTGCTCCTTCTCAATCAGCAAGTTTTAATATTGCGCGCGACACGCTCAAATCCGATATGCCGGGTTCTTTAATGTTTGGTTCAGGTCCCGGTACTTTTGTTTATGACTATTCTCAATTTAAGTCGGAAACAATAAATCAGACCGCTTTTTGGGGCGTGAGGTTTGGTTCCGGGTCTTCGGATATATTAGATAAATTAGCATCTACCGGCATATTAGGACTTCTTTCATTTTTAGGAATTTTAGGCATCTTTGCCTGGCTTGCGTTAAAATCGCTGGTGAGAAAAAAACAAGATGTTTTAGGTTTGGGAATTTTTAGTGCCTGGCTTACTGTTGTGGCAGGAATAATGCTTTACCCTAGTAATATTTCTTTAGGATTTTTGTTCTGGATTTTTACAGCAATATTTATTGCCTTGCACTCAAGAGAAATAAAGACATGGGAAATAAAACCTTCTTCTTTTGCTTCTATTGGAATTTCTTTTCTTTTTCTTTTTATTTTAATTTCTGGAACAGGAATTCTTATTCTTACTGGACAGAGATACGCGGCTGAAATAAGATATCGCCAGGGCATAGAAGCGTTTCAAAAAGGGAATAATCTAATAGCGGCAAATAATCTTTTCAAAGCCGTTTCTTTTATTAATGGCAAGCAGGATAATTATTGGCGGGACATTGCGCAAATTAAACTTTTTAGAATTAGCGAAGAACTTCAAAAACCAGATGTTTCCACAGAGATAATAACTCCATTGGTAAGCGATGCGATAAATGCGGCAAAACGCGCTACGGATGTTGCTCCAAATAATGTTGCAAATTGGACAATAAGGGGCTTTGTTTATCGCCAGATAACCGGCTTGGTTGAAGGAGTGGACGAGTGGGCAATAACATCTTATGAAAAAGCGATTATATTAGAGCCAACTAATCCCTATATTTATACAGAACTTGGTAGGGTGTATTTAGAGCGAGATGATGTGGAAAAAGCAAGGGAACAGTTTCAAAAAGCACTTGAATTAAAATCTGATTACGCTCCCGCGCATTTTCAAATCGCTGCTATCTATATTAAACAAGGGAAACAGGATGAGGCAATAGAAAAAATGAAAACAGCAACTGCCTCGGCACGGCTTGATACTGGTTTGATGTTTCAATTAGGTGTTTTATATTATCAAGAAGAGATGTTTGATGAGGCAAAAACAGAGTTTGAAAAAGCCGTGAGTTTGCAAGAGAATTATTCCAATGCCAGATATTTCTTGGGATTGGTTTATGATAAGCAAGGCAACAAGACAGGAGCGATTGCGCAGTTTGAGAAAATTCGCGAGTTAAACCCTTACAATGAAGAAGTGAAAAAGATATTGGCTAATTTGAAAGGAGGCAAAAAGGCGTTGAAAGGAATTGAAAAAGAGGTTGCGCCGATTGAAAAAAAGCCAGAAGAGCAGTTGGAGAAGTAGTAAGTGAATTATCAATTTTCAATGACCAATTTTCAATGAATTTTCAATGATTCAATTTTCAAACAACAATCCGAACAATAAAAATAAAGAATATGATTTGGAAGAAAGGACAGCAAAGTTTGGAGAAGATATAATTGATTTCGTAAAAACAATACAAGAAACTGCAGTAAATCGTAGAATTATCAGTCAGTTAGTTGCTTCGGCTGGTTCAACCGGTGCTAATTATTGTGAAGCGAGTGAAGCAGAGAGCAAAAAAGATTTTATTCATAAAATAGGAATTTGCAAAAAAGAAATAAAAGAGACAAGACACTGGATAAGGCTTTTAGATAGAAGTAATCCAGAGTACAAAGAAAGAATGAAAGAGCTTTGGCAGGAAGCCCAAGAGCTACTTTTAATTTTTTCAAAAATTAGTAGGTCTTCTAGAAATAAAAATTTTGATAATTGAAAATTGGGATTTGATTGAAAATTGATAATTGATAATTGAAAATTATTTTAGTGTTGACTTTTTTTTTAATATCTGTAAGATAAATCGCAGAGTATTTAATAGTTCTAATTTTTACTTGATTTTTTTATTATAAATTTAAATATTTATCAACTAACCCTAAAATAATGAATTAGGGTAGTTTTCTTTTGTAGCGTATTATGACTATCAAAGATTTTGGAAAATCTAAGGTCTACTTGCCTTTGCCTAATCTATTGGAAATTCAACGCCAAAGGTGGAAAGAGTTTTGGGACAGGGATTTGAAAGATCTTTTTGTAGAGGTTTCGCCGATAAAGGATCATACCGGCAAAGAATATGAATTTTGGTTTTTGGATTACAAATTAGGAACCTCAAAATACAAAAGCGACTTGGAAGCGAAACTAAACAATGATTCTTACGAGGCGCCTTTAAGAGTAAAGACAAGATTGGTCAATATCAAGACCAAAGAAACCAACGAACAAGAGGTGTTTTTGGCTGATTTTCCCTTGATGACCGAAAGGGGAACTTTTATTGTTAACGGAGTAGAAAGGGTTGTTATCTCCCAACTTATCCGTTCGCCTGGCGCTTTTTTCACTGCGAAAAATTTTAGAGGGAAAAATTATTTTGGCGCTAAAATTATTCCTAATCGCGGGGCATGGCTTGAATTTGAAACAGAAACATCTGGAGCCATAGGCGTAAAAATAGACAGAAAAAGAAAAGTTTCTGCCACGACTTTACTAAAAGCGTTTGGCGTGAACCATAATCAAATTGAAAAAATTTTTCAAGATGTAGATAAGGGAGAAATTAGATACATTAAAGAGTCCCTTGCCAAAGATCCTTGCCGCACCCAAGAAGACGCTGTTCAAGAGGTTTATCAACGAATAAGGCCCGGGGATTTGGCAAGCCCTGACGCGGCAAAGGAGTTGATTGACAATATGTTTTTTAATTTTCAGAGATACGATCTTTCTAAAGTCGGGGTATGGAAAACAAGACAAAGGCTGCCGAGATTGACAGGGAATAAGGAATCAGAGATATCTAAAAAAGATAGGGTATTGCTGCGAGAATATGTTGTGGAAGTTATCAGAGAAATTATCCGTTTGAATAATGACCCGCAAGCAATGCCGGATCAGATTGACCATTTGGGAAATCGGAGAGTGAGGTCAATAAACGAATTGCTTCAGAACCGTTTAAGGGTTGGTTTAATGAGAATGGAAAGAATCATAAAGGACAGATTGTCAACATTAGACCCGGAACTTTTGACGCCGTCTTTGTTGATTAACCCAAGGCCTTTTATAGCAGTGGTCAGGGAATTTTTTGCTTCTTCCCAACTTTCCCAATTTATGGATAATGAAAATCCTTTATCTGAGTTAGAACATAAGCGGCGCTTATCCGCTACCGGTCCCGGCGGTTTAACACGGGAACGCGCCGGGTTTGAAGTGCGAGATGTCCAGCCCTCTCATTATGGAAGAATTTGCCCTATTCAGACGCCCGAAGGAGCCAATATCGGATTAGTGGGCCATTTAGCTGGTTTTGCCAGAATTAATCCTTATGGTTTTATTGAGACCCCGTATTTTAAGGTAGAAAACGGCAAGCTCACTTCAAAAGTTCATTTTCTCAATGCTTACGAGGAAGAGAGATATAATATCGCTCATGCCGGAGTGCCTATTGATAAAGATGGCAATATTATTCCTTCTAAAGTAGAGGCGCGAATAAAAACCGAGCCGGGCAAAATTGAAAAAGAGAAAATTGATTTTATTGATGTATCTTCGCAACAGCCAATTTCTATTGCTACATCTTGTATTCCATTTTTACAAAATGACGATGCTAATCGCGCGCTAATGGGTTCTAATATGCAGAGACAAACTGTTCCGGTTATGAACCCGGAAGTGCCTTTAGTAGGCACGGGCGTGGAGGCAAAAGTGGCTCAGGATTCTGGTCAGGTTATAGTGGCAGAGGAAGATGGCACAGTAACAGAAGTGGACGCTGACCATATAACAATAAAGTCAAAAAATAAAGGACAAAGGCCAAAAGTTTATTCTTTGAGAACATTTATTAAAACCAATCAATATACCTGCCTTCATCAGAAACCAAAAAAGAAAAAAGGAGATGTTGTAAAAAAAGGAGAAATAATCACTGACGGAGGAGCGATTAAAGACGGGCGATTGGCTTTAGGCAGGAATGTATTAGTGGCGTTTATGCCTTGGCGCGGAGGTAATTACGAAGACGCAATTATAATATCTGAACGGTTAGTTAAACAGGACTTTTATACCTCTATGCATATTGAGTCATTTTCCTGCGATGTCAGGGAAACAAAATTGGGACCTGAAATTACCACGCCAGATATTTCTAATGTATCTCTGGAAAAATTAAAGGATTTAGACGAAGAGGGGATAATAAATGTTGGCGCGGAAGTAGGACCAAACGATATTTTAGTGGGTAAAATTTCTCCTAAGGGAGAAACAGATTTAACATCAGAAGAGCGCCTGCTTTTTGCGATTTTTGGCGAAAAAGCAAAAGAAGTAAAAGATACTTCTTTACGGATGCAACATGGCAAGAAAGGAAGAATAGTTGGAATAAGGATTTTTTCCAGAGAAGCAGGACATCGGATGGAACCGGGAGTTATAAAAAAAATTCAGGTAGATGTTGCAGAAATACGGAAAATTCGCGCAGGAGATAAATTATCCGGAAGACATGGCAATAAAGGAGTTATTTCTATGGTAATGCCGGAAGCGGAAATGCCGTTTATGGAAGACGGCACTTCTATAGATATGATTCTTAACCCTTTGGGCGTTGCTTCCCGTATGAATCTTGGCCAGGTTTTAGAAATGCATTTAGGTTTTGCCGCCAAGAAATTGGGGTACATAGCGGTTACTCCATCCTTGGCAGGCGCAACAGAACAGGACATTAAACAAGAACTTAAAAAAGCAGGGCTTCCAGAGGACGGGAAGGTTAAATTATACGACGGCAAAACAGGGCTTCTTTTTTCAGAAAAAATTGCTGTTGGTTATCCATATATAATGAAATTGATTCATATGGTAGAAGATAAAGTTTTTGCGCGTTCTATCGGACCTTATTCTTTGATAACGCAACAGCCATTAGGAGGAAAAGCGCAATTTGGAGGCCAGCGGCTTGGAGAAATGGAGGTCTGGGCTTTAGAGGGCTATGGAGCCGCGCATATTCTTCAGGAGATGTTGACTATAAAATCCGACGATATTCAGGGAAGGGTTACGACTTATGAAGCAATTTTAAAAGGAGAAGAAATTAAAAATCCAAACATTCCGGCTTCGTTTGATTTATTAATCGCGGAATTAAAATCTTTGGGTTTGAGCGTGGAAGTGAAAGAACGGGGATAACTAATTTTCAATTTTCAATGACTAAATTTTCAATGAATTTTCAATGATTCAATTTTCAATTAAAAAATTAATTGATTTGTTTGAAAATTGGAATTTGATAATTGATTGATAATTGAAAATTGATAATTGATAATTTTTACTATGCGTGTTGCAGACCTTGAATCAATAAGAATAAAAGTTGCTTCGCCAGAGGATATTTTGTCTTGGTCAAACGGCGAGGTTACCAGAGCGGAAACCATTAATTACCGAACTCAACGGCCGGAAAAGGACGGTCTTTTTTGCGAGAAAATTTTTGGCCCGGTTAAGGATTATGAATGCGCGTGCGGAAAATATAAAAGAGTTCGCTATAAGGGAGTGGTTTGTGATAAATGCGGCGTGACAGTAACTAAATCCTCGGTGCGGAGAGAGAGAATGGGACATATATCTTTGGCTTCTCCTTGTTCTCATATTTGGTTCTTAAAAGGTATGCCTTCAAGAATAGGTATGATTTTAGATATTCCTTCGCAACAATTAGAAAAGTTGATTTATTATGTTACTTATATTATTAGCGAGGTGGATCAAGTGGCAAAGAAAAGGGTTTTGGAGCAAATAGAGAAGGAATACCAAACTAAAGTAAAAAACAAAGATAAAAAACGACCACAAAATGGTCACCCTGAGCGAAGCGAAGGGTCTCGCCGTAACAAACGAGATTCTTCGCCTACGGCTCAGAATGACAGCGTGGAGTTAGAAGAATTGAAAAAGTCAAGGGATAAGGCAAAGGAGGAAGTTACGGGTTTAAAGAAGTGGAAAATTATTTCTGAGATTGAATATTATGATTTTTCATTGGCATATGGAGAAATTTTTAAGGCAGGTACTGGCGCGGAGACCTTACGGAAAATTTTTGAAAATCTTGATTTAAGAAAAATGTCTAAGGAAATAAAAACACAGCTTGTGAAAACAAGTTCCGTGATGGAAAAAAGGAAAATGTTAAGACGGTTAAAAATGATTCAAGGTATGATAAAAGCAAAAATAAAACCGGAATGGATGTTTTTGACTGTTTTGCCGATTTTACCTCCTGACTTGCGGCCAATGGTTCAATTAGACGGTGGGCGATATGCTTCTTCTGACCTAAACGATCTTTATCGTCGGGTTATTAATAGGAATAATCGTCTGAAATATCTTTTGGAAATATCTGCTCCGGAAGTTATTGTAAGAAACGAGAAAAGAATGCTTCAGGAATCGCTGGACGCTTTGATAGATAATACAATGAGAAGGGGAATTATGACTCAAGCGACAACAGGAGGTCGTCGGCTTCTTAAATCATTAGCCGACATACTTAAAGGAAAACAGGGGCGTTTCCGTCAAAATCTTTTGGGAAAAAGAGTGGATTACTCTGGAAGGTCAGTGATAGTAGTTGGTCCGAACTTAAAACTTGGCCAATGCGGGTTGCCTAAGAAAATGGCATTGGAACTTTTTAAGCCCTTTGTTATTAAGGAAATTTTAGGCAAAGAATTGGCTTACAATGTTAAGGGCGCTTCCCGGTTGATCGAGGAGGAAAACGATGAGATATGGGCTATTTTAGAACAAGTGGTTAAAGATAGATTTGTCTTGTTAAACAGAGCGCCTACGCTTCATCGTTTGGGAATTCAGGCGTTCCAGCCAATACTTGTTGAAGGTGAGGCAATACGGCTTCATCCACTTGTTTGCCGCGCGTTTAATGCTGACTTTGACGGAGACCAAATGCCGGTTTATCTTCCTTTATCTAATGAGGCGCAGAAAGAAGCAAAGGGTTTGATGTTTTCCGCGAATAATTTACTTAAGCCTGCTACTGGTTTTCCTATTGTTAATCCGGATAAAGATATTGTTTTGGGATGTTATTGGATTACTAAAATAAAATCGCCGGCTTCTGGAGAAGGGAAAATATTTAGCTCTAAAAATGAAGCGATTTTGGCATATGATACCGGAGTAGCGGATTTAAGGGCAAAAATTAAGGTGCGAATATCTACTGGTGATAATCCTTTCATAGAAACATCAGTAGGCAGGATTTTATTTAACCGAACCCTTCCTAAAGGTTTTCCTTTTGTAAATGAAGTAATGAACGCGGGAAAATTAGAAAAAATAACCGCTGAAATCATAAGAGACTATGACAAAAAAATAACCAGTGAATTTTTAGACAAAATTAAAGAATTGGGATTTGAATATTCAACGCTTTCCGGGATTACTTGGGGTATGAACGACCTTATTGTTCCAAAAGAAAAAGAAAAATTATTATCAGAAGCGGAAAAAGAAGTTGAAGCAATGGAAGTTCACTATAAAAAAGGATTGCTTTCTCTTGAAGAAAAAACTTCTCAAGTCATTGAAATTTGGCAGAAAGTAAAAACAGAAATTGAAAAATTAGTGCCAAAGACCTTGCCAGTTTTAGGGCCGGTATTTTCTATCGTGGATTCCGGAGCAAGGGGTTCATGGTCCCAGCCGGTTCAAATGAGCGGAATGAAAGGATTAGTTATTAATCCAGCTGGCAGGATTATTGAACTTCCAGTAAGAAGTTCCTATAAAGAAGGACTTGATGTTTTGGAGTATTTTATTTCTACGCATGGCGCGAGAAAGGGAACTACTGATACCGCGCTCCGTACTTCCACCGCAGGGTATTTGACAAGGCGGTTAGTTGATGTTTCTCATGAAGTAATAGTAATGGAAGAAGATTGCGGAGATAAACAAGGGTATATTGTTTCTAAAAAAGATGCGCAAGATATTGGACAAAGTTTTATTTTTAAGATTGCGGGGAGAGTTGCGCTGGAAGATGTCAAAGATAAGTCAAAAATAATAGTTAAAAAAGGTGAAATTATTGATTGGGAAAAGGCAGATCAAATTGATGCGGCTGAAATCAAACAAGTACGGGTCCGTTCTCCATTAAGTTGTAGGACAAAAAAAGGTGTTTGCCAGCAGTGTTACGGGTGGGAATTTGGCTCAAATCAATTAGTTAAAATGGGAATGGCTGTTGGAATTATTGCCGCACAATCAGTTGGAGAACCAGGAACCCAGCTTACTATGAGGACATTTCATACAGGAGGAGTGGCTGGTGGCGTGGATATTACCAAGGGACTACCGCGCGTAGGAGAAATTTTTGAGTGCCGTATTCCAAAAGGAAAAGCAATAATTTCTCTTGTAGAGGGCAAAGTAAAAGAAATAACTAAGGAAAGAGTGATACGGATAAAAATGGCCGCCGAGACGGCCGCCGAGACCCGACCTCGCCCGAGCTCGGGCGAGAACGGGTCTCGGAAAAACTCAAAGCCTAAAAAAGAGAAGGAAGAAATAGTAGAATATAAAGTTCCGGCAGGAATGGGAATTTGGGTAGAAGAAGGAGATGAAATTAAGAAGGGGCAGCAGCTTTGCGAAGGTAATATTGACTTACAGGAATTGCTCAAAGCCACAGACATTGAAAAAGTTAAGCGGTATATTATTAAAGAAGTTCAAAAGATTTATTCTACACAGGGAGCGCCCATTCACGATAAGCATATTGAGGTGATAGTCCGTCAGATGTTTTCCAGAGTAAGGATTGTTAATGGCGGAGATTCCCTTTTGTCTGAAGGAGAGATTGTAGAGGGGTCGTTTGTTGATAAAATAAATGCGGAACTCAAAAAAGAGAAAAAGGAATTAGTTAAAACAAGTTCAATATTATTAGGAATTACTAGGGTTGCTTTATCCACAGAGAGCTTTTTATCCGCGGCTTCATTTCAGGAAACCTCTCGGGTTTTAATTAAAGCGTCTTTGGAAGGAAAGGAAGACAAGTTAAAAGGATTAAAGGAAAATGTCATTATCGGAAAACTCATCCCCGCCGGCACCGGCTTTCGAAAATAGTAAGTGTAGATGTCCGACACCTACATTTACATTTTTACCTTGACGAGAAGTCCGTTTTTTGCCCTGCCGAGCCCCCCTTTTTTTTGCCCTGCCGAGCGAGCCGTTAGGCGAGCGAAGCAATCTCTATTCCTTATTTAGATTGTGGAGCCTGTGCTGAGCGATAGCAAAGTGCTATCGCTCGCAATGATAATTAAAGGGACATTCTAAAGCCACGACCGTTGCTCTGGAATGTCCTCATTAAATTTATTGACATAGATTTCAGAGTTGATATAATAGAATTAGATTAATTTAACTTGTAAAATTATGAAAAAATATCGATTTTCAATTACAATTGAAAAAGATAAAGATGGCTATTTTGCTTTTTGTCCTGAGCTTCAGGGATGTTATGCTCAAGGCGACACTTATGAAGAAGTTTTAGAAAACATTAAAGATGTTGTGCATTTACATATAGAAGATAGAGCCGAGAACGAGGAGATAGTTCCTCAATTTGAATCAATTAGTTTAACTACATTAGAATTTGCCGTATGAAAGAAAAAATACCAAGAGTAAATGCGAGAAAGGTAGAAAAAACAATAATTAAAATGGGATATAAAATAAAAAGACAAAGCGGTAGTCATAGAATTTATAAAAATCAAGATGGTAAAAGGATAACTCTTCCAATCCACTCAGAGAAAATCATTCATCCAAAAATGATAAAAGTAATTCTAACTGAAAACAATTTAACCATAGCAAAATTCAAAAAGCTGATGTGATTTGAACACGACCCTAAATAGACTTTTTTTTAATATGCTCAACAAAGCAACAATTAAACAATTTTTGAAGCCGAATTAAAGGAAAACCAGAAAACAAATCACAAAATCGCCTGCGTGATACATAAATTTTTCAAGATACTAAACTAAAAAAAACGGCTAATAAATTTAGTCGTTTTTTTTAACAATTCGGCGATTTTTGTCGGGTTTTTGATTTCAAAATTTGACAGGGCAGTATATTTATGCTATTGTGTTTTTAACAGAACATTAAGTAAAGAATATGTGAGCCGTGCCTGGCTTTGTAAGGCAGATGGAATTGGGGAAATAGAAAAAGAGGTGAGATAAAAAATGGGAGAAGAAAAAATAAGGGAAGCAGTTTTTTTGCCAAATTTTAGTGGAGGGAAGCAACGAGTGAGATGCACTAACGTTAATTGTTTGGAGATTTTTTCAAGGGAAACATTGGAGCGATTTGGTAAATGTCCAAGATGCGGTAGAAGATTTAAAGTACCAGAATAATTGAAAAGGGGGAAGAAAAATGGAAAAAATAAAAGAAGTTATTGAAGAAATAGGAAGCATAGGAGAGAAGAAGCAGATAGCAGAAGAAGACATAGACAGATTGGCAAAGTTAGTAGATGGAATGTACGCAAAAGCAGAAACAATAGAGGACTATGAAACGGTTTGGATTCCGATTGGACGGAGAGCAAAAGAAATAATTGCCCAAGAAGGTTTTAATGCAACTACTCAGGGGCCGGTGTATTACAGCGGACTTTTCAGTGGTTATTACAATCTTCTTAAAAGATTGGAAGCCAGTGAAGAAGTTTCGGAGGAGGAGATTAATGGGCTAATAAATGAGACAGAAGACATTTTCTATGGCATTGACAAACTCAAAGACATCAGAGGATGGATAAAATATAGTTATTTACTTTCAGTGGAACACAGTCAGTTAAAAGTAATGTGGGCGCTTGCAAGAGCAAAGGAACTTGATGAAACGGTTGTCACTGAATCTAAAGCAACAGGAGATATAGCTGGCGCTTTGAAAGGGATAAATAGTAGTGGATTAACAGCGGAAAAAGCCGGTGATTACAAAAGAGCTATTGAGATATTCAGCAAAGCAGAGGAAGATTTTTGCGAAGCGATAGTGATTCCTGAAGCACTACAGGAGTATACGCATTGTATCAACAACAGAGGTAATAACAGGGTGAAGTTGTCAGATAAAGAATCCGATTTCCGAGGTAGGATTGATCTGTCTTTGGCTATTACTGATTTTCGGAAAGTAGTAGATCTTTATTTGCGAGTAGTTGTTCCAGAGCCGCCGAGAAAGCACATCAACGGAATTATTAACAGAGTTGTTAACGCCAGCTACAGATTGATTTTGTTAGAGTCGGGAGATTCTTTTGACCACGCCGGAGAAAGAATTAAACGGGCATTTACAAAAGAGAAAGACAGAGAAAAAGCAATTAGGATAATCAGAGAAGTTTATGCAGAAAGTGTGGCTTTAGAAGCGACACAAAGTAAAATTCTTGAGACTATACAGATAGCCGAGGAATTTCTGAAACGAGCAGATTAAAATATAAAAAATTTTATGCCGAGGTTACGTTTTTTACCTTGGCTTCTTTTTTTTGGAAAATTAGCAAAACGTCGGAAAATCTGGTAGAATAATTTAATGTCAATCCTGCCGAAAATTGAAAAGATTACTTTGGATTTGAGCGTGTCTCATTTTTTATTGATGTTCGGGTATAAATTGTTTTCTTTGTATTTTCCGTTGTTTTTGATTGCACGCGGGCTTTCTTTGCCGGAAGTTGGCTATATCTATCTTTTAATTTATTTGCCGATTGCTGTTTTTTCGCCAGTGGTCGGATTTTTTATCCATAAAATAAATCCAATAATTTTGGCAACTCTGGGAATTTTCGGGTACGGGTTTTATTGTCTTGGAATGATTTTAATTTCTCCTGCCCAGCTTCCGATTTTGTTTTTTTTATTTCAGATTTTTTTGGGAATTTCCGCTGCTTTGTTTTTTGTGAGTATGAGAACAATTCTTATTGCGGCTCCAATAGAAAATCACAATCGCGCGTTTGCCTGGTTTTATTCCGCTCCTAATTACGCGAGCGCTATTGCTCCGGTAATAGGCGCTTTGTTAATTTGGAAATTTAATTTTGTCGGCGTTTTTGCCTTTAGTTTTGTTTTACAATTTTTGAACGCAGCATTTCTTATTACCCAATTAAAGCCCCACACCACTTTTGTTCCAAAAGTGGTGAGGGGTCAGAATAACATTAAAGAGAATTATCAAAAAGTTTTTGGGCTCTTGAAGAACAAAATTATTTTAATTCCAATAGCGGTTTCTTTTTCTGTTTTGATTTTAGCCGGATTTTATCGCGCCTTTTTTGTTTTATTTCTCAAAGATCTGGGTTGGTCCCAAAATTTGGTTTTGCTTTTTGTTTCTTTGCTTTCTTTGGCTTTTTTGCCGATTTCTCTTTTTGCGATAAAGCGCATAGGAAAAATAAAGAGCGAGAAAAACATTTTTCAGGGAACAGCGATAACAGGAGTTCTTTCTATTATATTAGGCGGTTTAGGTGTTTTTGCTAATTTTTACACTGTTTTTTTGGTAAAATTTGGACAGTCGGTTGCAGGTTTAATATACGCGTCTGGCAGGAGCGGATTGCTTGCCAGAAAATTAAAAAAATACCCAGAAGAAGCGGGCGCCTTGGACACGATTTTTTCGCCGTTAGGGGTTGCTTTAGGTTCCTTGGTTTCCGGTTTGATTATTGGATTTTTGGGCTTTAATAATTTATTTATATTCGGCGGAATTTTTGTTGCAGTTGTAGCAATCATTGGAAGAAAATTGATGTCAAAAAATTGACCCCACACCTAATAAGGACTGACTTCGTCAATTCGGTGCCTTTGGCACCTTGTCCTTATTAGGTGTGGGGTGGACAAAAATTTGAAAGATGGTAAGATTTATTTGATGGTGAGGAAAAGCCATTAAATAGCAAATGAAAAATAAAAAATAGGGGGAGTGATGCGGAATGGAAATAGATTTTATTAGAGTGTTTGTAAAAGCGGTGATTATAGTTATAGCTGTGATTATAGTTGTAGTATGTGCACGAATGAAACAGGAATGTTTTTTTGAGCCATGGTTATGGTTCCGAGAAGATATACCTGCAGAAGTAAGAGAAAAAGTAAAAGCAGAAATGATGGCCGAAGGAGTCGGGATTGGAGGTGCATGGAAATGGCCAAAGCGAATTGAGGAATTAATGGAGGAATATACTGAAAAGCAAAAAGAGGTGATATGAAAGATGGGAAAAGAAGATAGGAGGTGAAAAAGGAAAAAAATGGAAACAGATGAAGAAAGAATAAAAGTGATGGTTGAGGAAGCCAATCGGTTTTCGAAAGAAGGTAGGAACCTTGAGGCTTTGGGGATTTTGGAACAAGCGCTGAATAAGGCGAAATATATGTTGCCTATAGACGCTATAGACAGGTCTAATGGGCTGGTATTTCACTATATGGGTAGAGTAGAACAGGCGAAAGGTGACTACAAGCAGGCAGTTGCAAGTTTGGGATTTGCGCTTGGGTATAGAAAAGATAATTCAGTTGACTACGCATATACAGCGTTTCAGCTGTTTATCTGCAAGGACTATGGCAAACTCCCGATTTCAGACGAAGATGTAAAAGAAACGAAGATTGCACTTTCGAGAGCGATGATGGACCACGCAGCGACTTTTCAAGATATTGGGAATATGATGCAGAATGTTGCGTATGTGGAACAAAAGAAAGGATACATACACAAAGCCGTTTTGTTTTACAAAATGACTGAGACCATTAGAGAAGAAGCAGATGACAAAAGAGGTCTTGCTTTAACTCAGGCGAGATTAGCAGAAATATATTGGAAAATGATGGGAGGTACAGGTCCTCTAGCGATGTCTTACGGCAGAGAAGCATTGAGATACTTCGGAGAAATAAACGATGTTGAGCGCATTGAGCAAGTAAAAGCCATATTCGGATGGGAGTAGCACACGCAAAAAAAATGTAAAAAAATAAAAATGCGTTTGGTTAATTTTATCAAGATGATAAAAATGACTAAGCGCTTATTTTTTTTGGAAAAGTTGACAAGAGCAGGCGTGGGTGATAATGTTTATTTGATGGTGAAAAAAGAAGCCATCGGCACATATAGAATTTAATAATAGCAAAAAAAGAAAAAGGAGGATGAGGAAATGGAAAATAAAGTAAGATGTGATATAGTAGTTGTTGGAGGCGGACTTGCAGGAATGATGGCAGGAATAACAGCGGCAAAATTGGGAGCCAATGTAAAGATATTGGAACAGCATCCGGTGATAGGCGCGCCAGTGAAGTGCGCGGAGGGCGTCACAAAAATAGGAATGGAAGAGTTTTTTTTATTAGAATTTGATTGCCCGGAGTGTATTGCCAAAAAGATAAAAGGATTTCATTTTGTCGCGCCAAATAGGAAAAGAATTTCCATAAGCGGAGACGGGTATGTCTTGAATAAAGATATTTTTAATCAGTTTTTGGCTCGGGAAGCGGAAGACGCAGGCGTGCAAGTGTTAGTAGGGACTAAAGCAAAGGACTTTCAGAGAAAGAAAGGAGGCATTGAAATTAAGGCAGTTTCAGCAGCCGGAAAATTAGTATTGGCTGCTGATGTCGTGATTGCCGCGGACGGTCCTGTTTCGCTAACTGCCAGATGGGCTGGTATAAGTAAGAGATTAGAGCCGGCTAATACCATAATTGGGGCTCAAGTTCTGATGGAAATAGGAGAATCCAAAGATTTTGCTGAATTCTATTTCGGCGATAATATCGCGCCAAAAGGTTATGCCTGGGTTTTTCCAAAGGAAGACGGGATGGCAAATATTGGATTAGGAATTACAATACAGGAACAGGCGCGGAAACAGCGAACCGTTGACGAATATCTGAATGCGTTTGTCAATCAGAAATTTCCTAATGGAAAAATCATCAACAAAATACATAGCATAGTGCCGGTAGGTCCCTTTCGTAGAATTCACACAGCGAATCAAATGATAGTAGTAGGAGATGCAGGTGAGTTTGTGAACCCGGTAACAGGAGGAGGCAATAGATTTGCAATGGAAACCGGCGCGATAGCCGGTGAAGTGGCTATGGACGCCATTTTAGACAGGGATACTTCTAAGATAGGACTGGGCGCGTTTGAAATGCGAATTTTGGAGATTGGCAATACAATCTCACGCCATTACAAAATAAGGATGGCGCTGGAAAGATTTTCAGACGACGACTTCAATACCGCGATAAGCGTTTTGAAAGAAGAAAAATTTAAAAATATTTTATTGCCGTCTTTGCTCTGGAAATTGTCTGCTAAATTAAAGAAACATCCTGCGCTCGCGATGAAAGTGATGCGCGCTGTGATGTAATAACGCTCCTTGTGAGCGTTCTTTTTTTTGGAAATTTGTCAAAGCAAGTTTGACAAAGAGCGGATTTTTTAATAGGATAAAGTTAAGATGCCGGAAAAGTTTATCATTCAAGGCGGCAAGCCCTTAAACGGCGAAGTGGAAATTCAGGGTTACAAAAATTCCGCGGGTGCGGTTTTGGCTGCTTCACTTTTAACTGACCAAGAAGTAATTATTGACAATCTTCCTTTGGTTGAGGATGTTTTTACTATTATTGATATTTTGAAAGCAATGGGCGGTGAAATAGAATGGTTGGACAAGAGAAAAATAAAAATAAAAACCGACAAAGCAGACCCGCAAAATCTTGATTCTGAAAAATTTTCTAAGACGCGGCTGTCTGTTTTATTGATAGGTTCTTTGCTTGCCAGATTTGGAGATTTCAAGATTCCACATCCCGGCGGCGATAAAATTGGATTAAGACCAATTACCACTCACTTAGAGGCGCTGAAAAAATTGGGAGCGGAAATTCAGGAAGACGGGGATTTTTATTATTTTAGAAAAGGAAATCTTGCGTCCAAAGAAATTATCTTAAAAGAATTCAGCGTTACTGCTACGGAAAATGTAATGTTAGTTGCTTCTTTATTAGAGGGTGAAACAATTATCAAGGGTGCGGCTTGCGAGCCGCAAGTTCAGGATTTGGGAGATATGCTGAAAAAAATGGGAGTAAAAATTGAGGGTTTGGGCAGCCATACCATTATTTTACAAGGCAGGGAAAAGTTAAACGGCGCTGTCCATAAAATTATTCCCGACCTTATAGCGGCCGGAACCTTTATAGCCGCGGGCTGCGTTACTCCCGGTAATGTGCTTATTAAAAATATCTGCCTTGACCATTTGGATCTTTTTTTGGATAAATTAGAGGAAATAGGAGTTAATTTTAAGAAGGGAAACGATTCTATTTCTGTTGGTTATTCGCCGAATTTAATGGGAGCAAGGGTGCAAACATTTTTTTATCCCGGTTTTCCCACTGATTTTTTGCCTTTTGTTTCCGTGCTTTTAACTCAAGCATCTGGTAAAAGTTTAATTCACGACCCGTTATATGAATCGCGGTTTGGATATCTGGAAGAATTGAGAAAAATGGGCGCGGACATTGAAATCGTTGACCCGCATCGCGCTATTATTTTTGGCAAGACACCGCTTCAAGGTTTAAATATTGAAAGTTGGGATATCAGAGCCGGCGCTTCCCTAATTATCGCCGCGCTTTTATCAAAAGGCACGACTACTATTAATAATATCTATCAGATTGACAGGGGGTATGAGAAGATAGAGGAACGGCTACGGGCGTTAGGCGCGGACATACGTAGGATACAAGCATAAAATTTTTAATAATGTCATTGCGAGTATCCAATCTCTGTCATTGCGAGCGATAGCGAAGCAATCTCAGAGATTGCTTCGTCGCTTCGCTCCTCGCAATGACAGAGGGGATACTCGTCGTCAGGATAATATTAGAAATTAGAATTTTTCCATTATGTTTATTAAAAAAATTGGTATAGATTTAGGAACAGCGAATTCATTGGTGTTTGTCCCGGGTAAGGGGGTGGTTTTAGCAGAGCCGTCAGTTGTTGCGGTTTCTTTGGATGAAAATAAAATTTTAGCAGTAGGAGAACACGCAAAAGAAATGATTGGAAGGACCCCGGATACTATCAAAGTTTATAGGCCGTTAAAAGACGGAGTTATCGCTGACTTTAGGGTAACTCAAGCAATGATTAGATATTTTATCAATAAAGTTTCCAGTTCTTTTCGGTTTTTGAAGCCGGAATTAATGATTGCGGTTCCTGCGGGTATTACTTCTACGGAAAAAAGAGCGGTTATTGAGGCAGGCATGAATGCCGGAGCAAAAGCGGTTTATGTGGCAAAAGAGCCCATATTGGCAGCAATCGGTGCCGGTATTCCTATTAATACCTGTTCTGGCCATTTGATTGTAGATATTGGAGGCGGAACTTCTGAGGTTGCGGCTATTTCTTTGGGCGGTATTGTAACCTCGTCTTCGGTGAGGGTGGCTGGAGATAAGATGAATCTTGCCATAGCGAATTATATTAAGAAAAAACATAACTTGGCAGTTGGAGAACAGACCGCTGAAGAAGTAAAAATAAAGATTGGCACTGCTCTGCCTGAAAAAGAAGCAAAGAAACTGGAAATTCGGGGCAGGGATTTAATTTCAGGTCTTCCCAGAACCATCAAGGTTTCTTCTAATGAAGTTTGCGAAGCAATTTCTGATGTTATAAATGAGATTGTCCAGAGCGTTAAATTGGTTTTAAGAAACACGCCGCCGGAAATTTCAGCAGACATAATGGATAAAGGTATGGTGATTTCCGGAGGAGGGGCTTTACTCAAAGATATTGAAGAAAAAACATCTCAAGACACGGGAGTGCCTTGTTTTATAGCAGAAGATCCATTGCTTTGCGTGGCAAAAGGAACAGGAGTGGTTTTGGAAAACCTGGACTTCTACAAGAAGAGCATAATAACAAAGAAGTAATTTTCATAATGTCGTTGCGAATGTCCCATTTGTCATTGCGAGCGATAGCACTTCGCTATCGCTCAGCACAGGCTCCGCAATCTCAGAGATTGCTTCGTCGCTTCGCTCCTCGCAATGACAATATTAGAAATTTTATATGTTGCTCGGTCATCAAAAACAATGGCAATTTCTAAAGAATTCTTATGAAGCAGGCAATCTTTCGCATGCTTATTTATTTTATGGTCAGGAACATTTGGGGAAAAAGAAATTAGCGTTTGAATTTATTAAATTTTTAAATTGCCAAAGTGATTCCATTAAGCCCTGCCAAACCTGCCGCGCCTGCCAAGACATTGAAAAAGGAATATATCCTGATTTTAGTTTGGTGGAACCGGAAGCCAGAGAAATAAAAATTGCGCAAATGAGAAAAATAGAGTATTATTTTTCTCTTTGTCCCTCTGTCGCTTCTTTTAAGGCGGCAATTATAGACAAGGCGCATTCTATGACCCGGGACGCGCAAAGTTCTTTTCTAAAAACCCTGGAAGAGCCAAAAGGCAATACTATTTTTATTTTAATAACCGAACATCCTGAAATGCTCCTGCCTACTATTTTGTCACGCGTTCAAAAAATTAAATTTTTTCCAGTGGCAAGAACAGAGATTTTGAGTTATCTGAAAAAGCAGGATATTTCTGATAATAAAGCAAAAGAAATTGTAAATTTTTGTTCCGGAAAGCCGGGTTTGGCACTAAATTTTTTGAAAGAGCCGCAAAAATTAGAAGATATTAAACAAAGAATAAAAAAATTTGATGAATTGAGCAAATCTGATTTGTATGTCCGATTTCAATACGCGCAGGAATTATCAAAACAACCACAGGATATAAAAGAGGTTTTGGATATTTGGTTGAGGTATGTTAGGAAAATACTATTGGAAAAATTACAAATTACAAATTACAAATTACAAACCACAAATAATTATTCATTAGCAAAATTAACAGAAATTATTAAACGTATTCAAAATATACGATTTTTAATTTCTACTACCAATGTCAATTCCAGATTGGCTCTGGAAACCCTGATGCTAGAGTTATAGAAAGTGGCGATATGGGAAGTGGCGATGTCCGACATCGCCACATCGTATAGAAAAAATATCCATAGGTGTCACCTATGGATATTTTGATTTCCGGGACATTCTAATGCAACGACCGTTGCCTTAGAATGTCCCGTTTTAAGCGTGTAGATGTCGTTTAAGCGTGTAGATGTTAAGCGTGTAGATGTCGTTAAGCGTGTAGATGTCGGACATCTACACCTCTATTTTGGCGGGGGATTAACCGTCGGAAGTTGGACTTCCGACAGTTAATAGTTCTTTTTTATTTTGTTTTTCTAAATATTTTATTTGTGTAATTTCAAAAAAATGATAGAATACAACAAAGATTGAC
>DAOWLG010000014.1 GCA_030643485.1 Candidatus Nealsoniibacteriota bacterium
AATCAACAGAAGAATACTGGAATGTTTGGGCTATTTAACACCTGCTGAAGCACTTAAGAAATACAGAAAAACAAAAAAAACGCTGATGCGTTTTTAGAAAAATTAATTATGTGAGTGTTCGAATTGAGCCTGTTCGGTGGGTACATAATACTAATAGTAGTATAACATTTTCTTCTAAAAAAGACAAAGAGCGAGGAAAGTAATTTTTACAGTTTTCGGAATTCGCAAATGTTTTTGAAATCGCAATACTTACACTGCCAGCCAGGTGTAGGGTTAAAATCACTGGCTTCAATTTTTTTAATCGCTTCCAATATCTTTTTCTTGGTATTTTCCTTGTCTTTGTCTTTGCCTAAAAAAGAAACAACGCTGCTGTCTTCCAAATAATAATAGGTTAATTTTTTTGGCTTTAATCCCAAAACCTGTTCCACGGCAATCTGATAAATTAACAACTGCATTTTTTCTTCTGGTTTTAATTCTATTTTTGCGCTTCCTGTTTTGTAATCAATAATTTCCACCCCGTCTTCCATTTCATCTATCCTGTCTATTTTTCCAATTATCATATAATCCCCTATTTTCAAATTAAAGCCTTGCTCCAGCGCGGGATTATCCTGAATAAATTTTATTCGCGGTTGAGTTTTTGTAAATTTATCATAAAAAATTTTAAGTGATTTTTTCCCTTTTTCATAATACTCTTTTTTCTGTTTCTCATTTTCATACCATTCATCTTTCCAATTTTGCTTGTAAATTTTTAATAATTCATCAAAAGCAATTTGAGCCGGGCGAGACCCGACCTCGCCCGAGCTCGGGCGAGGTCGGGTCTCGCCCAAACTACTATTAAAAAATAATTGTTTTTGGGCAACGCTGTTCCCTCTTGCTATCCTGCTTACAAATTCAAATAAAGTATTATGCATTGTCTTACCAAAAGTAAAAGCCGCCTTGCCTCTTACAGGCAGCCGTAAAATATGCGCGAATTTATACTGCAAAGGACATTTTTCAAACGCAGCCAATTGAGTAAAAGAGAAATGGTCAGGAAGCGTGTAATTTTCTTTCTTGTCACCCTGAGTGACTGAAAGGAGCGAAGGGTCTCTCGGCTTGTCCGAAAAATTTCTCACATTCGTGAGAGATTCCTCGCTATCGCTCGGAATGACATTTTGTGAAGCGAGAGATTCTTCGTCGCTCGCTACCGCTCGCTCCTCAGAATGACAATTAAAGGATTTTATCATTCCGCATTCCATTAAAAATCGGGACGGCTTTTTATCCCTAACCTTGCCATAATCTTTGGCTGAAGTAAAAAATAGGCCCTGCTTGGCGCGCGTCATTCCCACATAAAATAACCGACGCTCTTCTTGTAAATGAACATCGCCCTCTGGAATTACTTCTTTAATCAATAATTCCGGAATTTCAATCGGTTCTTTTCGTTCAATCGTGGGAAATCTTTTATCAACCAAATTAACCAAAAAAACATACTTAAATTCCAAGCCCTTAGCAGAATGAATGGTCATAATTTTTACAGTGTCCGGACCCTCTTCAGGATTAAATCTTAATAAACCCTCTTCTCCTGATTGGAGTTCCATATCTATTTGCTGAACAAAATCTCTTAATTTAGGGCTGTATTGTTCTTCTTCAAACTGCTTAATTTTATCATAGAATTGATTGATAAGGTCTAAATTTTGTTTCACTTCTTTTTTATCTTTAATTAAAAAATCTAAATACCCTGAATCCTGTAAAAAACTTACAAAAACTTCGCTTATGTTTTTTTGTTGGGCAATAGCGCTATGCTTAATAATAAGAGATGAAATAGTATTGAGTTTTTGACGGCTTTCCTGAGAAATGCCAAAAATTAAAGGTAATTGTTGCAGCGATTCATAAATAGAACAACCCTTGCGAGAACTGTACTGGCTGATTTTGGCTATATCTTCTATTAAAACACCAAAACAAGGTGTATTTAATATGCGGTACATTGAAGAATCCTCATAATAATTATTTAACAACCTGAAATAAGAAATAATGTCTAAAATAATTGGCCGAGAATAAAGGCCTTTTGAAGATAAAAACTGATGGGGAATATCTGCTCGCGCCAATGCTCTGGAAAAATTATTTGCTGTTTCATTAGTTCGGCAAAGAATGGCAAAATCATTAAAACCTGTATCTTTTTCTTTGTTAAAAATTTCTATAATTTTGTTAATTACTACTTGTATTTCCTGGTCCGCGGTCCCAGATGATAAATACTGAATTACTCCCTTATCTATTTTTACGGCTTTCAGTTGTTTGTTAATCTTCTTAAATTTTTTCAAATCCATACCCTTTCTTTGCGCGTTTTTTGAAATTTCTTTAACATCGTTAAGATGGCATTCTAAACGGTTGGGATTATTTAATTGAATAAATTTGTAAGATAAATCCAGAATGTTTTGCAAGGAGCGATAATTCTCTATAAGGACAATTTCTTTTGCGTTTGGATAGTCCTTTCTAAACTGTAAAACATTATTAAAAGAACTTCCGCGAAAGCGATAGATAGATTGGTCATCATCCGCACAAACCGTTATATTATTATTAGGAAACGCTAATAATTTTACTAATTCGTATTGGGACCAATTAGTGTCCTGAAATTCGTCAACCAAAATATACTTAAATTGTTCACGAAATTTTTCTAAAATTTTTGGCCTTTGTTCAAATAATTTCAGGCAATAATTAATTAAATCGCCGAAATCCAAATAATTATTTTCTAACAAAAGTTGCTGATAAGTATGATATGTCTCGGCTATTTCTTTTATTCTATCCCCTTCTTGCTGTAAAGACGCCAATCCCGCTTTGTCCTTTGATTTAACTGATTTACTGCCTACCGGCATATTGTCCAGATTCAAACGCAAATCATCGCTGTATTTTAAATAATCTTTTGGCTCAATCCCTTCATCTTTGCACCGGGAAAAATGGGAAAGCAAAGCGTGAATAAATTTTGTTGGATTGCCCAATGGCCTGTAATAATCTAAATTAAATTTATCCAAATTTTGGCGTAATAAAAGCCAGGCGCCGGTTTGGTCCAATAAGCGAAAATCGGTTGAAAGTCCAATATCCAAACCGTATGTTCTTAAAATTCTATCAGCAAAAGAATGAAAAGTAGAAATCCAAAGATCTATGTATCCGTCTGGAAGCAATTTTTCAACCCTTTCGCGCATTTCACCCGCGGCTTTGTCAGTAAAAGTTAAAGCCAGAATTTCTTCTGGCTTGGCTTTGCTGTTTTTAATCAATTCTGCAATCCTTTGGGTAATTACCGTGGTCTTGCCAGTGCCTGCGCCAGCCACAATTAAAAGAGGGCCGTTGCCAAAAGCAACTGCCTGCTTTTGCTGAATATTAAGATGTGATTCAGAAGCCGATAAATTCACGGATTTTTGAACAAGGAATGGTTTGTATCTTTCCTTGTTTATCAATCAAGTTTATCCCCAAAACTCTGCCTTCTATATCAAATAAGGGACTTCCGGCAAGCGTGGTTTTTTCAAAAATATTAGTATAAATTAAATCCTGATTAAAATATTTTATTATACCTTGATTAACTATGTTTGTAACAGTTGTAATTGGAGATTTTTTACCTTTCTCCTGCTGAAATATTATACCAACCAGAAAAACCCTTTGACCTAATTTTATTTTTTCAAAATCAGCAAAATCAACTGTTTTTAGATGCGCTTTTTCAATTTTTATAAAAGCCAAATTATTTTTTATGTCCCTTTTCAAAACCTTAGCATCTGATATTTCTTGTTTTGAGCCCTTTAACCAAATGCTTAAAGACGAATCTTCAGGCGCGATTTCCGCCAAAGTAACAATCAAACCGTCAGACGCAACAATCAAACCAGAACCTTGTATATCTTTTCCTTTTTTGGTCTTGGTTCTTATACCTATGACTGAATTCTCTACTTTTTCTATTGCATTTTGCAAAGCGATATTTTCCTGAATAGTTATTTTTTTTGTTTCAGTAATATAAATCGGATTTTGCTCTAAATTATATTCTAAAAAAAGAGGCCTTTCCACAAAATAAGGCCAAAAAATCTGATTTGCAAAAATCCCGCCCACGGCGCCAATTAAAAATATTATAATGACTTTGAGAATATTTCTTGTCATAAAATGAATACAATTTGACCATCTTTGGCGTCAATAGAGACCCTTTTGCCTTCTTTAAGTTCGTTGGTAATAATCTTCAAAGAAAGAGGGTCAAGAACTAATTTTTGAATTGCTCGCTTAAGAGGCCTGGCTCCCAAATTCGGGTCAAACCCCTGTTCCGCCAACAGGATTTTCGCTTTCGCGGAAACATTTATGCTAATATCTTTCTTTCCAAGCCGTTCCGCCACTTTATTGATTTCCAAATCAACAATTTTTTTGATTTCCTCTTTGCCAAGATAATTAAATAAAATAATTTCATCAATTCTATTCAAAAACTCGGGCCTGAATTCCTGATGCAGCGCGTCCATTACCTTGGCTTTTATGTCCTGATGAATCTGCTCCTGTTTTTCTTCAATAAATCCCAATGTTTCTTGCATTTCAGCAATGTATTCCGAGCCGATGTTTGAAGTCATAATGATAATAGTATTCTTGAAAGATACCTTTCTGCCCTTGGCGTCAGTCAACTGCCCGTCTTCAAAAATCTGAAGCAAAATATTAAAAACCTCGGGATGGGCTTTTTCAATCTCGTCTAACAAAATTACGCTGTAAGGCCTGCGGCGAATTTTTTCCGTTAACTGGCCTCCTTCTTCATAGCCCACATATCCGGGCGGAGAACCCATAATTTTTGAAACCGTGTGCCGTTCCATATATTCTGACATATCCAACCGAACCAAAGCGTTCTCATCGTTAAATAAAAACTCTGCCAAAGCGCGGGCTGTCTCGGTCTTGCCCACGCCGCTTGGTCCCAAAAACATAAATGAACCTAATGGCTTGCTTTCTTCGGAAATTCCGGCCCGGGAGCGACGGATAGCCGAAGATATTGCCTTGATTCCCGACATTTGTCCAATCACCCTTCTTGATAAAATGCCTTCCATTTTTTTTAATTTTTTTGCCTCTTCTTCTATTAAACGCATTACCGGAATTCCGGTCCAGGAAGAAACAATCTTTGCTATGTCCTCCTCGCCAACTTCCTCCCTTAAAATTTTGCGCTTTTTCTGAAACTTGGCAAGTTCTTTTTCTTTTTGGCCGATTTTCTTCAAAAGTTCCGGGATTTTCCCATATTTAATTTCCGCTGTTTTCTGAAGGTCTCCTTCCCTTTCCAATTTTTCCGCTTGAAAATTCAAATCATCAATTTCTTTTTTGAAATCCCTTGTACTTTGAATTAATTTTTTTTCGGTCTTCCAGCGAATTTCAATTTCTTTTACTTTTTCTTTCAAGTCCGCTAATTTGCGATTAATCACCGTAAGCTTTCTTTTTACGAGAGCGCCACTCTCTTTGCTAATTGCCTGTTTTTCAATTTCTAATCTTTGGATTTTTTTTCTAAATTCATCAAACTCGGTCGGCTCTGATTCTATTTCCAGGCGCAGGGCGCTCGTTGCCTCATCCATCAAGTCAACTGCTTTGTCAGGCAAAAATCTGTCAGTGATATAACGGGAAGAAAGCTCTGCTGCGGCAACAAGCGCGGAATCTTTGATTCTTACTCCGTGGTGAAGTTCGTATTTTTCTTTAATGCCGCGCAATATGGCAATAGTATCTTCAACTGTTGGCTCTGCCACGAAAACCGGCTGAAATCTCCGCTCCAAAGCCGCGTCTCTTTCAATATACTTTTGATATTCTTTTAGTGTTGTGGCTCCAATAGCGCGAAGTTCCCCACGCGCTAATGCCGGCTTCAAAAGATTAGACGCATCAATCGCGCCTTCTGCTGCGCCGGCTCCTACTATAGTATGAAGTTCATCAATAAATAAAATATAATGCCCGTTGCTTTTGGTAATTTCCCTAAGTAGTGCTTTAATCCTGTCTTCAAATTCTCCCCTATATTTAGTGCCTGCCACCAAACTTCCCAAATCCAAAGAAATAATTTCTTTTTCTTTCAAACTCTCGGGAACTTCTTTTCTAACAATTCTCTGTGCCAAGCCCTCTACAATTGCGGTTTTGCCAACACCGGCTTCGCCAATAAGAACCGGATTATTTTTAGTTCTCCGCGATAAAACCTGCATCAAACGACGCACTTCATTTTCCCTGCCAATTACTGGATCAAGTTTCCCTTGACGGGCAAATTCATTCAAATTCCGCGCATACTTTTCCAAAACCTGATATTTTGTTTCCGGCTCTGGGTCAGTAATTCTTTGGCCTCCGCGAATTTGTGCTAAACTTTTTAATACTTCCTGATAACTCAAACCGCCCCGCTCTAAAATTCCGGTTCCTCCTCTGGAAGAAGAAAAATTTGCGTTGTCTAATATCTTTTTTGCCTGGGTCTGAGTATCCAGAATGGCTAAAAATAAATGTTCAATTGAAATAAACTCGTCTCCCATTTTCATTGCCTCCTGCCTTGCCCTGTCCAAAACCTTTGCCATATCCTGCGTTAGATAAAACTGGCCAAATGTCTGAGGCGTAGAAACCGTTGAAATTCCTTTTAGCCCGGACTCAATTTTGTTTTTTAAGCCATCTATGTCTGTCCCAAGTTTTTGAAGCAAAGTTAAAACAACGCTCTCTTCTTGGGAAAGCAAAGCAAATAACAAATGCAGCGCGTCTATCTGCTGCTGTCCTCTCTGCCTTGCAGTATCCTGCGCCAAAAGTATTGCTTCCTGCGCTTTGTGTGTAAGGTTTGGACCAATCATTCCCTCGCTTCGCTCGGTCAAGTTAAAAGTTAAAAGTGAAAAGTTAAAAATGACAGAGCAAAATTAAAAATAATTAAAACTTAAAAAACTTTATCTTATATTCTTTTTACCAGAAATTTTGGTAAAAATCAACCCCACACCTAATAAGGACAAGGTGCCTTTGGCACCTAATTGACGAAGTCAGTCCTTATTAGGTGTGGGGCAGGCCCAAAAATAAAAAAGGAGGACATTCCAGAGCAACGACCGTTGCTTTAGAATGTCCCGTTATGGTTTGTAAAATTTTATCGAAAATAAAAGCGAGGAGTGAATAATAAATGTTCATCTCCTCAAATTACTTAACTTTGGAATATTTTTTTACTTCTTCTATGCCCAATCGAAATTTTCTAAATCGTTTCTTTTATTCTGGAGCCCAAAACTGATTTTTGTTTTATTGAATCACTCTTTATTACTTTGTCTAGATTCGTAGAAAACCGTTGCTTTTAATGAGTTTCTGTGGGTTTGTGGCAATTTTATTTTTGGTATAAAACAAATATCTTACGTTCACTGCAATCATCGCTATCATAACAAGAGCATTGACTGAGCCTACTACAAATTTGGACGGAGGGCCAACTTTACTCGTCTTTGCCAGCCTCACCGCCGCGCTTATGGCCATCACGATTACTATCCCAATGATTACTGCAGTTGCAGACTTGGCTGTGCTTATCGGTTCTGCTGCCACTACAGCAATAAGTCCTACTGCCAATATCGCAATGGCTAAAATTCCTACAAATCCTTTAGTCATTTTGTCTCTTTCTTTCACTTTTTTTTCTTTTTCACCTCCTAAGTTTGCTACTCCTTCAAACTGAACCCAATTCTTACAACCAAAAAAAATTGCTATTACTTGCGAGGTAATCAAAGGCGAAGGCACAATAAATCAATCTCTTATTTTTTTCTAAATATTCCCTGGAAGGAGCAGCATTTAATTTACCAAAAACTTGTGGTGAGTTCGCCGAACCATTGATAAACTAAACACTGCTCCCAACTACCCACATTCCCATTTGAAACCGAACATGGTAGAATAAAAGAATGAAAAACAAAACAAAAAAGTTCTCGCATCTTTCAAAAAGCGAGCGAGATGAAATTGTAATTCTCAAAAAAAAGAATTACTCGCTAAGAAACATAGCG
>DAOWLG010000063.1 GCA_030643485.1 Candidatus Nealsoniibacteriota bacterium
AATGGCGGAGCAAACTCAATTAAGAGTGAAAGATACTTTTGAACAATATAAAGAACTTTATTTAGAAACTGGTAAAAGTTTAAGGTTGGGTTTGGTTATTGGTTTAACTTTAGGGTTTATTATAGGATTATTTTTTTATCATGCATTTTTTTTAACATATTTGAGTGGTTAAATGAAAAAAAAGAGGGGGCGTAAGAGGAGCGAGGTTTGGAGTTCCTTCCTTTCCTTGTTGTTCCGCCAACCCAAAGAATTACGGAGTAAAGAATTATGAATTGTGTTGTAATATTATCAAAAAATGTTGAAAAGCTAGTTAAAGAGAATGGTTGTGATTGCGAGGTTTGCTGTCAGATTAGAAAACAATTGAAGGGGAAATAATGAGTTCAGTATCTTTAGGGGAAGCATTAATAGTAATATTTTGCACTATGCAAGGTTGGATTGGATTAATATTTTTTGGGTTATCAATATCAATGATTGTTAGTTCTTTCGCTGGGTGTGGTTAAAGAAATGATTGCAGAAGCTTTATTTCTTGGAATGATTCTGGCATGGGTTTTTATTTTAGGTTTGTTTGGAATAGGAATTGCTGCAAGATTCTGGCGAAGCAAATTAGGTTGGAAGCTTGCCTATAAACTTTTTGGGGGAAGATTAAAATGAAAAAAACCGAAGTAAAGATTCAAACAACATCAAACGGAAACATATTTGCTAATGTTTTTTGGGGGGGAATCATTTTAATTGCTATTGGATTAATTTTGTCTCATGATGGTTTTATGAAAGGCGGGGGATTTTTAGCTTTAATTGGATTTTTATTTGTTATAGCGGAAAGCATGACTTCAAAAGAGAAATAAAAAGTTATGAAAAAGTGTGAAAAATTATGAAGAAAAAGAAATGCCCTTTATATGAAATCTGCAAGTATTACAGAAAAGACGCTAACGTTTGTAATGACGAAAGATATAGGGAAGTAGATTTTTCTGTGCGGTGCAGCTGGCTAAGGCACATTAAATACGGGGAAATTAAATATGACTAAGAAAAAGAACAAAGAAATTAATTTCCAAGAACGAATTAATGACGGCCTGGCAACTTTATTTATCGGCTTACTTTTATTTTTTGTTTTATCAGTAACAATTAAAGTTATTTATTTTGCTTTATCAGTATATAGAAGTATTTTTATTGTAGTGTTTGCTATCACTGGAATTATTATTGCCCTTTATTTTTTAGGAACAATTGGACGTTTTATTTATGAAATGTTTTGGGGTTCAACATGAAAAGCAAATCCACTCCGACAACAAACCCAAAAAACACCGAAAAGCCACTACAACCCCGTAAAACAGCAAATACTCGCCCGACATTGACCCCGACATACACGGTACTATCCGCAATTGAAGGCGGAGAAACAACAATACCAGGCTTAACCAAACTCTTAGGCAAACACCGCTCAACCATACACCAACACGTCAAAAACTGCATTACAAGCGGGTTTTTAAGCAAAATAGGAAAAAACCCAATGATACTAGAACTCACAGGAAAAGGCAAAATATACATAATGAGAACAGAAAAAAACATCAATGTCGGGTTCTCTTCACTAGGTGTCAGAAAAAAAAAAATAAGGGTTCATAGATTATCAATTAAGTTTAATTTATTAGATGACAGTAAAGAGAATATTGTTTGGGATAAAATTATTAAAGTTAAGAATTGGAATAAGAAATTTAAGTATATTAAGTTTAAGAATTTTAATTTTACTATTGAGAAGACGCCTAAGTCTATTGTTTTGTATTTGTCAGCTGAGATTAGACGGGATTTAGATTTTTATGCTGAACTTACATCTTTTATTTTACGTCATGTTAGGTATGCTGATTATTTTTTAAAGTCTCGCGGAGTCTATTTTGATGACTTGTCGGGTACTGTTTTGCATCAGCATTTAGCGCATGATGAGCCTAGCAATGAATTGGTTGAGTCTAAGAGTACTGTTGAAGTAGATTTGCAGCGTAAGGCCAGTGCGGTCTTTAAAACTAATATGAAGGCTTTGGCGTGGTTGGATTGGAGTAAGAGCCGCGATAAAAGCATTTTAGACATTGAGAGTAACGATTTGACTTATAATGAGAAATTGGTTTTGGTTCCTGAGAAAGTGCATTCTATTGAGG
>DAOWLG010000016.1 GCA_030643485.1 Candidatus Nealsoniibacteriota bacterium
AAATAGCTGAAAGCGACAATCCCAAAAAACTTGAGAAAGAAAAAGTTAAAGAATTAACTGACAGGTTTTTAAACCCTTACGAGGCGGCCAAGCTTGGTCAGGTTGATATGATTATTAATCCAAAAGATACGAGAAATGTTTTAGCAAAATGTCTAGAATCGCTTTTAAATAAAAGAGAAGGAAAAGTTCCAAAAAAACATGGAAATATACCATTGTAAATTCAAAATGCAAAATTCAAAAGGCCTGCCCGCAAATCGCCTGACGACTCAAGGTATTTGACAAGCGGGCAAAATTACAATTCAAAATTCAAAGTTTTAACTTTTAAAAACTTGATTAAAATATTTTCTGTGCTATTTTAAAAATGGGCAGGAAAAATTTTTCTTTATTGGAAAATTGAATGAACCTTATCGTATAATAAAGTCTTATTAAAAAATATACTAATTTACTTTGCTATGTGTGAAGAAAGGATTTAAAAATTCAAAAACGCCATCAGATTTATCTGATGGCGTTTTTGAAATAGAGATTATTTTTTTACAATATCCAAACTAATATTCCTTGTCTTATTATAGTAAGAATCACAAAAACTGCCGAGAAAACCAAAACAAAAAATATTTTTCTTTTGGCGTCGCGGGATGTTATCCTTAGTCCCATTTCTTTTAATTCTTTCTGATATTCTTTAATTTTCTCTTTTTTCTCTTTTTCTATTTTTTTGGTTTGGGTGAAAATTGTTCCAACAACAAGCCCGATAATTGAGAAAACATTGCAGAGTCCAAGCAAAGCGTATCTTTTAATTTTTCTGCTTTTTTTGAAAATAATCAATCCGGCTATCACTCCGGCAACGGCAGACCACAAAATCGCCGCCAAGAAATAATCAATCAAGGGATGTTTTGCAAAAAGATCAGCCACGGCAACTGTTGGCGGTGTTCCTCTTTTCATCCACAAGTCTTCTGTCAGATATTTTGACGGAGCGTTAATTTCAATTTTTGTATATTTAATATTATCGCCTCTGTAGAAATCTTCAAATTCGTTTCCAAGACCGTAGCTTTGCCAATAATATTTTACTTCTTTGGTATAGGGTTTAATAGTGCCATACAATTTCGGCTTGACATAATCTAAAACCCTAATATTTATAGGTATTTTTTTGCTTTCATAAATGCTTGTTGGGTATAAAGGATAATATATTTTATCTGTCGGAAAGGTGATAAAGACTCCTCGTTGCTTTTGTTGAACAGGCCACTTGTTAGGAGGAACGGGTTCCCAAATTTCTTTAACTTCATCTTTTTTTTCTTGTCCAAGGGTAATTACTTTTTTCGTCATCCAAGAACAAACAAAAGTGTAATCTTTGCCAATATAATAATCAAACATTGGGAAAGTTCCTTTTTTGAGCTCCGGTCCTTTTTCTGCAAGATAAGCATATAAAGCTTTGGAATTTTTAGCGGTAATTATTTCGGTTGTCATCCCTTCTTTTTCCAGATGTTCGTGGACTGTTACATCTTGACGCATTTGAATCTCTTCCCAAGAGACATTTTTTCCTAAAAGTTCTAGTATTGGAGGTCCGTAATGATATGTTTCTCTTTCCAGGAAAATAGGATAAATTTGTGTCATTCTTAATGTCCGCGAGATATCCCTTATATTTTGTTTTGCTTTTTCAATTACCTCTTCACCGCTCAAATTAGGAATGTTTTTTAGAACATCAATTACCACTTTGTTTGGCTCTGCCGGCACCGGAAAAATCCAAACCGCTCCTTCGTCCGATTTATCAAGATCAACAGCTACAATTAAATTTTCAAAGCCGTCTTTATAGGAAATAAAAGCGTTTTGAGATTTTTGATCTAACGGATCCCAATGATTATTTATTGGAATAATCATTCCGCCGTCAGCGAAGCTTGCCATTGGTAAAAGCAATCCTATTACTATTAATCCTTCAAGAAAAATAGAGGCAATTTTTCTAACTTTTTTCATAATATTAATTTTATTGAATTCCATTTTGATTGTCAACCGCGCCAATAGAAAAATATTTTCTTTTTTGCTATTATTAATTTAAAGATTTTGATATTTGTTTTACTGTGTTTATGAAGCAAAAAGCAAGAGCGCATATTTTTATTGAAGGTAGAGTTCAAGGAGTATTCTTTCGGGAAAATACCAGACAGAAGGCAGATGAGCTTGGAATTTTTGGCTGGGTGAGAAATTTGCCGGACGGAAGGGTTGAGATAGTTTTTGAGGGGAAAAAACAGAAAATTGAAGAAACAATAAAGTGGTTGAAGCAAGGGCCAAAATTTGCAAAAGTAGAAAAAGTTAACACTAAATGGGAGAAACCTAAGGATGAATTTCAAAACTTTGAAATAAGATGCAACGGCAATTTTTAATTTAAAGATTGAAAAAGTTTTGGGCAGAGAATTATTCTTTGTTAAATTCTTTTGTATATTTTTCTTTTGTATGATTGAAATTGATGGTTCGTTTGGCGAAGGCGGGGGACAGATATTAAGGACAGCTGTTGCTTTTTCGGCTATCACTCAAAAATCTTGCCGTATTTTTAATATTCGCAAAAAGAGGAAAAATCCCGGCCTTGCCGTCCAGCATT
>DAOWLG010000071.1 GCA_030643485.1 Candidatus Nealsoniibacteriota bacterium
AACCCCACACCTAATAAGGACAAGGTGCCGAAGGCACCTAATTGACGAAGTCAGTCCTTAATAGGTGTGGGACAACCCCACACCTAATAAGGACAAGGTGCCGAAGGCACCTAATTGACGAAGTCAGTCCTTAATAGGTGTGGGGCAAGGTCGAAAAATATAATCAATTAAATTTGTATTTCAAAGAAAAAATGAAAAAAATCATTTCAGCGTTAATTTTACTAAGTTTTTTGGCTGTGCCTGTAATGGGGTTTGCCGAAATAGCAACAGAGTTGCCTGAATACGATGTAATGCGTACATTAGACAATATTATTCAGTGGCTCTTTGTCATCTTATTAGTAGTAGCGGTAATATTCATAGTTATTGGCGGTCTTATGTATGTTACGGCGCAAGGAGATCCAGAGAAAGTCAAAAAAGCAAGCCAGTATGTTTTGTACGCGTTGATTGGAGTAATTGTGGCTTTGTTGGCAAGAGGATTGGTAACACTTGTGCAGAAGTTTATGGTGACATAGTATTACTGGAATAACATTGAAAGGGTATCAAATCAACCCAGCCCACCCAGTCCATGGACTGGGTGGGTTGATTTATTGTTTTAATCGGATAAGATGAAGATGGAAATAGAAAATGAATGCCGCGGTGACGGAACTGGCAGACGTGTAGGATTTAGGATCCTATGGGATTAAACCCGTGAGAGTTCAAATCTCTCCCGCGGCACCAAAAGTTGCGTTCAGGTTAAATTTTTGCTATCATAAAACAATGAGGAAAATATTTTTGATAATTTTCGGGATTTTTTTGTTAAGTTGTTTAATCCCTGCTTCTGTAAGCGCGGAGTTAGTTCCCTGTGGAATGTCCGGAGACGACCCGAGCACAACTTTTTACGAAAATTGCCCTTGCACTTTTTGCCATTTTTTTGTAATGTTTAACAGAATTATTGACTTTGTATTGATTGACATAGTACCAGCAGTAGCAGTATTATTATTGGTAATTGCTGGGATTTATTTTTTTACCGCGGCAGGGGACCCGAATAAATTAGGCGAGGCAAAGAAAATAATTACCGCTGTCGTACTGGGTTTGCTGATAATTTTTTCTTCCTGGATTTTTATCAATATGTTTTTTGATTTTATTGGCGTGTCTGAATGGACTGGCTTGCGACAGGGCTGGTGGCAGATTGATTGCCCGGTACCTAATCCAGACACAGATATTGACTCTGATTGTACAATGAACTGCGATAACTGCCCGGACGGAGCGCCTTGTGCTATAATAGGCGAAAAAGAACCACAGAGTTGGTGTGTTAATGATGCGAACCATAATCATATAAATGATGATTAAATTTTTCTTTTTTCATTTTTCTTTTTTTTCATTGAAAATTTAGTCATTGAAAATTTAATGAAAATTGAAAATTGAAAATTGAAAATTGTATCACTGCCCCCATAACTCAATGGTAGAGTAGTGGCCTCTTAAGCCATGAATCCAGGTTCGAGTCCTGGTGGGGGCACCCTACTGTCCTGCCGAGCGTCCCTCCTGTCATTGCGAGGCGAAGCCGAAGCAATCTAAACAAGGAATAGAGATTGCTTCGTCCCCCGCCCTTGCATGCAAGGGCGGGGTCCTCGCAATGACAATGGGGGGCGCTCCTCGCAATGACAATGGCTCGCACCTCTTTTTTTATTTTCAAGTGAAGCGAGACAAGACAAACAAGCGAGCGAAGCGAAGTTTGTTTGTCTTGCGAGCGAACGCGAAAATGTAGTCCAGACCTACTTGATAATACGCCACCGCTTAAGGTCTGGATTTCATTTTCAAAAAGTAGTATAATAGAAGCGAACATGTTAAACCAACAAGAAAAAGAAAAAATCATATTAAAATACAAACTTCACAAACTGGACACCGGGTCCCCGGAAGTTCAGATTGCTCTGATTTCAGAAGAAATCAAGCAGTTGTTTTTACATTTGAAAGAACATCCTAAAGACCTTCATTCTAAAAGAGGAATGTTAAAAATGGTTTCAAAGAAAAGGAAATTGCTTAAATACTTGCAGGACAAGGACGAAAAAAGGTATAATAGTATTGTGAAGAAGATAGAATTAAAAAAATAATTTTGTAAAAATTATGCTTATCCATAAAGACCAAAGAATTGCTGTTTTCATTGATGTGCAGAATCTTTATCACTCTGCCAAAAATTTATACAAATCCAAGGTGAATTTTGGAGAAGTATTGAAAACAGCGATTCAGGGAAGAAAGTTAATCAGGGCTTTTGCCTATGTTATCAGCACGAAAACCGGCGAGGAAAAGCCGTTTTTTGAGGCATTAATCAAATTAGGCATTGAAATCAGAGCAAAAGATTTGCAGGAATTTTTCGGCGGATTAAAAAAAGCGGATTGGGATGTGGGCTTGTCTATTGACGCTGTCAAAACATCGCCCGGAGTAGATGTGATTTCTTTGGTTTCCGGGGATGGCGATTTTGTTCCATTAGTGGAATACTTAAAAATAAATCAGGGGAAAAAAGTAGAAGTGATTGCGTTTGGAAAGTCCACTTCTGCGCGGCTAATAGAATCAGCAGATGAATTCTTGAATTTAGAAGATAATGCTGACAAGTATTTACTAAAAAACAAATGAACAATAAAACCTACAAAATAAACATAAACGGCAGAGAACTTGTGATAGAAATAAGCGATTTAGCGGAACAAGCAAATGGCAGTGTTTTAATAAGGTACGGAGACACAATGGTTCTTACTACCTGCGTAATGTCAAATAAGGAAAGGGAAAACATAGATTTTTTTCCTTTGACCGTGGATTATGAAGAAAGATATTACGCTGCGGGAAAAATTTTAGGCGCCCGCTTTATTCGACGGGAGAGCCGTCCCACTGACGAAGCAATTTTGACCGCGCGTTTAATTGACCGAACAATTCGCCCAAGGTTTCCAAAAGAATTAAAACGCGATGTTCAAGTAGTTAATACTTGCCTTTCATGGGATGGAGAAAATGACCCTGATATTCTTGGGCTTTTGGGAACCTCTATTGCTTTAAGTATTTCTGACATTCCCTGGAACGGCCCTATTGTTGGATTACGGATTGGAAAAATTGACGAAAAATTTGTTCTAAATCCTAATTACGAGCAAAGGGAAAAAAGCGATCTGGACTTTGTTCTTAGCGGAGTGAGGGAAAATGGAGAAATTTTAATTAATATGATTGAAGCGGAAGCGGAAGAAGCGCAAGAAAAAACCATTCTGGACGCAGTCGCTTTTATTAATCCGCATTTTCAGGAATTGCTTGATTTTCAGAAAAAGATTGTCCAAGAAACAGGAAAAGAGAAAATAAATTTAGAACCAGCAGAGAAAGATGCCGAATTAGAAACAGAAATTAAGGAATTTTTGAAAGACAAATTAGAAAAAGCAATGTATCAGTCCGAAAAAAAGGAAAGAATGGACGGGGTGGACCAAGTAAAAGAAGAACTTTGTTATTTTATAGAAGGCAAGTATCCTGGAATGGGAAAAATAAAATACACAAAGGATTTTTTTGAAAAAGAAATAAATTATTTAATTCATAAGAATATTCTGGAAAAAGAAAAAAGACCGGACGGGAGAAAATTAGACCAAGTGAGAGATATTAAAGCGGAAGCGGGAAAATTGCCAAGAACGCACGGGTCAGGGCTTTTTATCAGGGGCCAGACCAAAGCGCTTTCTATTCTTACTTTGGGGCCGCCGAGTGACCACAAATTATTGGAGGGAATGGAAATTATGGGTAAAAAAAGATTTATGCACCATTATAATTTTCCCCCATATTCTGTGGGAGAAGTCAGGCCTATGCGAGGGCCGGGAAGAAGAGATATAGGGCATGGAATGCTGGCAGAGAAAGCTCTTCTGCCTTTAATTCCCGGTTTTGACGAATTTCCTTACACTATAAGGATTGTTTCAGAGATGCTTTCTTCTAATGGTTCTACTTCTATGGCGTCGGTATGCAGTTCTTCCCTTGCTTTAATGGACGCCGGAGTTCCTATCAAAAGGCCTGCTGCCGGGATTGCCATAGGATTAATAAGAGGGAATAGCAAATATAAGATTTTAACTGATATACAGGGGCCCGAGGATCACCATGGGGATATGGACTTTAAGGTGGCTGGCACTAAAAAGGGAATAACCGCTATTCAAATGGATATAAAGATTGACGGCATAAATGAAGAAATTATAAAAGCGGCTTTAACCCAGGCAAAGAAATGCAGGGAAGATATTTTAGATAAAATAGAAAAGGTCTTGCCTGGACCGCGCAAAGAACTCTCTCCTTGGGCGCCTAGGATTTACACTATTCAAATCAAGCCGGAAAAAATTCGCGAAGTTATCGGAGCCGGCGGAAAAGTAATCAATGAAATCATTGATGAATGTCAGGTTTCTATTGATATTGAAGACGATGGTAAAATTTTTATTGCCGCGGAAAAAGAAGAAGCCGCGCAAAAAGCCATTACTTGGATTAAAAATATAACCCGAGAAGTAAAAGTTGGGGAGACCTTTCAAGGCAAGGTAAAACGGATAATGAATTTTGGCGCTTTCGTGGAAATTCTGCCTGGCCAGGAAGGCATGGTTCATATTTCCCAGTTGTCCCGCGAGCGGGTAAATAAAGTTGAAGATGTGGTAAAAATAGGCGACATAGTACCAGTAGAGGTAATTTCTATTGACGAACAAGGAAGGATAAATTTGAGAGTAAAATCCAAATAACAAAAAATTTTCATTACTAAAACATGGTTCAATTAACATCTAATCCCAATATAAATAAAGACAAAAATAAGCAGCAATCTAAAGACATAGAGGAAAAACTCTTTAAGCGAGAGGAGATAAGGACTATGAAAAAGGATTTAACCAGAATGCGTGAAAGACAGGCAGGAAAAGAAAGAGAAAACATAGGGGATTTTGAGATTAAAAGTAAAGAAGAAAAAGAAAAAGAACAATTTGAAAAGGAAAAAATGGAAAAAGCAAAAGAAGAAACAGAATCAATGGAAAGGCGAAAAATAAAAGAAATAGAAATAGACGCAATGGAAAAAAAGGCAAAAGAGGAAGAAGAAAAGAGGAAGGCAGCAGAGGAAGTTGTAAAACAAAGACAGGAGCAAGAACAAGAAGAAAAGAAAAAAGAACTCTTAAAAAGAACAACAGAAGAAAAATTAGTAGAACGAAAAATAGAGATTAAAAAGGAATTTTCTATCCTTAATACTCAAAAAAAGCCGTTAGAAGAAGAAAAAGCCGGCGATATCAAAAAGATAGAAGAACTCAAAATTTTGTTAGAGCCCATATTAGAAAAAGAAAAGAAAATAGAAGAAAAAAAAGAGCAACTTGATGAAAAAGAAAGAGAAACAAACATTAAAGCAGAAAAACAAAAAATTGAAGAACAAAGATGGGGCATAGAAAAGAAAAGAAGAAGCATAGAAACAGAAAAATGGGAAATAGAACAAAAGATAGAGAACATAAATAAAAAAATAAAAAGAGATAGTTCGGATTACAAAATGATTTTAGACAGGGAGCAGGAATTGGAAAAAGAATTAGAAAATATAGAAAAAAAACAAAAAGTAATAGATGTAAAAAAGGAAAAACAAGATATAGAAAAAGGAATTTCCATTTTGCACGAAGACATATCTCCACTCACAGATGAAAGAAGAAAATTAACAGCAAAAGCGGCTCAAGCGAAAACAGAATTTCAATCTATTGAAAAACAAGAAAAGGAAGTAGAACAAAAAATAGAGATAATAGAAGAAAGAGAAAAATCAGCGACTTCTTCTCAAGAAAAAAGAGAAATAGAAAAACAAAGATGGGAAGCAGAAGAATATAGGCAAAAAATAGAAAAAACCAGAAGAGATATAGAGGAAAAAATAAAGGATTTAGATATACAACTAAAAGAAAAAGAATGGGAAATTCAAAAAAATATTACAAAAGAAAGTAAAATGAAAGAAACAATAAACGAGATAGACGAATTTTTACGAATAGACGCAGCGGGTGGCAAAGAAAAATTTGAGGAGATTAAAAGAAGAGAAATAGAGCAGAAAAAAAGAGAAGAAGAGGAACGAAAACAAAGAAGAGAAGAACAAATAAAAAATGTGGAAAAAGAAGAGGAAGAAAGAAAGAAAAGAGAAAGGCTTAAAAAAGAAGAATCTCAAAAATCAGCGAAAGTGGTGTTTAGGCCTGTTGCCAAAAAAAGTTCTTTGAAAGAAAAAATTTGGGTGCGATTTATTATTATATTTTTTCTTTTGGCTGTGATTAGCGCTGTTTTTACTTTCGTGTATTGGTATTTAACGGAAAAACAAGAAAAATCCGAACCTCCTTCTTTACCAACAACAGAAGAGATTACTTTTTTTCCGAAACCTTTTATATCTTTAATTCCTGTTCAGAAAACAGAGGTTATTGAAGCCGCGACAATAGAAGAAATTCATTCACTTTTTTCTGAAATTCTGGAAAAATCATTAGCAGCGGATGAACTTACCCGTATTTTAATCAAACTCCAATCAAAAAATGATTTTGCTGTGTTAAAGGATTTTTTCCAAGGACTCAATATTACAATACCTTCCGAGTTGGAACAAAATTTAGGAGAAAATTGGACTTTATTTATTTATCCTCAAGCCCAAGGGAAAAGGATTGGTTTTATCAGCGAAGTTGCGCAAAAAGAGGAATTAAAACAATTACTTAAATCCTGGCAGCCGTCTATGGAAAAGGACTTTGAGCCATTGTTTTCCTTGCTCGGAAAAGAAAAACCTGCGACATTTTCTTTTTTTAGGTACATAATCCATAAAGAAGTTTCTATTAGATATCAAACCTTTTCCAAGCAGGATTTAGGAATTTGCTATGCAATTTATGATAACTATTTTATCTGGACCTCATCTATGGAAAGCATTGAAAAAGTAATAGATAAGTTAAAAAAGTAGCGAAGAAATATGCCTTCAAAGGTTTTCTCAGCCGCAATAGTAGGGCTTGATGCCGAGCTCATAGAAGTAGAAGTGGACACCAATTATGGTCTCCGCTGTTTTAATATCGTAGGGCTTCCGGACAAAGCAATTCAGGAATCAAAGGAGAGAGTGGCAGCGGCTATTAAGAGTTCAAAATTTCAGGGTCCCGCTCAACAACCAATCAAAGTTTTAGTGAACCTGGCGCCAGCGGATATAAAAAAACAGGGCTCTTTATATGACCTTCCTATTGCCTTGGGTTATCTTTTAGATACGGATCAGACAAAATTTGAGCCAAGTGATAAAATTTTTGTAGGAGAATTATCTTTGGACGGAAAATTAAGACCAGTAAGAGGAGTTCTTTCTTTTGTTTTATTGGCAAAAGAAAAAGGGAAAAAAGAAATAATTTTGCCAGTTGCCAACGCTCCTGAAGCAGCGTTAATAAAAGGATTAAAAGTTATCGGAGTGGAATCGCTTAATCAGGCGATTCAATATCTGGAAAACAAAAAAGAAATTTTTCCTTACAAAATTAGTAATTTGGAAATAAAACCAAAAAATAATGAAGATATTGACTTGAAATGGATTAAAGGCCAGTCAAACGCGAAAAGAGCGTTGGAAATCGCGGCTGCTGGCGCGCATAATCTTTTAATGACAGGTCCTCCGGGAACTGGTAAGACACTGCTTGCAAAAGCGCTTGCTTCTATTCTGCCTTGCTTAAGTTTTGAAGAATCTTTAGAGGTTACTAAAATTTATAGCGTATCCGGATTTTTACCAAAAAGCAGTGCTTTAATGCAGATAAGGCCTTTTCGTTCTCCCCATCATTCATCATCAGAAGTATCTTTGATTGGAGGAGGAACCCCTCCCAGACCTGGGGAAATAACTTTGGCTCATCGGGGTGTTTTGTTTTTAGATGAATTTCCTGAATTTCATAGAGATGTTTTAGAATCGTTAAGGCAGCCGTTAGAAGAAGGAAGAATAACGATCTTAAGAGCAAAACATTGTTTGTCTTTACCTGCTCGTTTTACTTTAGTTGCCGCATCAAATCCCTGCCCTTGTGGACATCATGGAGATCCTGAGAGAAACTGCACTTGTTCTTCCTCTCAAATTCAAAAATACAGAAGAAAACTTTCAGGACCTTTAATGGACAGAATAGATATTTTTGTGGATGTTCCGTCTCTAAATTATGATAAATTAACTACTTCAAAACAAGAAACTGCAAGCAATATAATAAGGGAAAAAGTGGAAAAGGCGCGGGAAATTCAAAAACAACGATTCGCTAGTTCTGCTGAATCAGAATATAGAATTTTGACTAATGCGGAAATGAATATTCCTCTTATTAAAAAATATTGCCAGATTGATGGTAAGTCGCAGAGTTTTTTAAGAAATTATGTTGATTCCGGTAAACTTTCTGCGCGGGGTTATCACCGCATTTTGAAAGTAAGTCGAACAATTGCCGACCTATTTGAATCAGAAAATATTCAATTTGACCATATCAGCGAAGCATTGATGTATAGAATAAAAGACTGAACCCGTAAGGGTTCAGTCTTTTATTTCCACTTTAATAACGCGCCTAACGAGTATTTCGCCAACGGATTGCTCGCTCCTATAACAGCGTAATGAAGATGGCATCCTGTTGACCTGCCTGTATTTCCCATAATTCCAATTTTTTGACCTTGTGAGACTTTTTCTCTCGGCTTTACTAAAATTTTAGACAAATGGCCATAATATGTTGCAACTCCATTAGGATGAATAATTCTTACTCTGTTTCCTCCTCTTTTGATATATCCGATTTTTTGAACTGTTCCGCCGGCTGTAGCGTATATTGGAGTTCCGCATTTATTTGCCACATCTATGGCGTTATACCAATGCAGTCCTTGAGTTATTTTTCCAACGCACGGAAATACAAAATAACTGTTCACCAAAGGAATTTTTGTTATATAAGACGAAGAAGATAATTTTTTACCTCTTGGGATAATTAAAATATCTCCGATAAAAATTTTTTGAGCAGAGATTCCATTAAATTCCGCAATTTTATTTGCTTTTACTTTATATTTTTTTGCCAGTTCGCTCAAAGTATCTCCTGATTTTACAAAATGAAGCACGCCGGAAACCGGCAGGATAACCAATTTCTGTCTTTGTTTAATAACAGAATTTTTAGTTAAATCATTAGCCCAACGGATTGTATCTAAAGAAATATCAAATTTGTCAGAGATAGACCATAAATTATCTCCTGATTTTACCGTATACTCTATAACCTCTTTTCTAATTGTTTTCGGTTCAGCACCCAAAGAACCCAAAATTTGCGGAGTTACCGCAATAGGAGGCGAACTTGCTTTAATGCTGTTTTCTTGAATTAGATATAAATCAGGCGATTCTATTTTACAACTATCTCTTGAATCCACAAAACAATCATTTTGGTTAATTACCTGTGAGACAATAAAATTTGTGTTGTCATTTCCTTGCGCAAAAAAATAAATACCTATTCCAAATAAAATAGCCAATGAGACCCCAAAAATTGTCATTTTTGTATGCATTTCCCAATGATAGCAAATCCTTGTACTGTGTCAACCCCACACCAAAACAATTTTTTACTATTGACACCATATCCGGGTTTGCTATAATGATAATAGAAAAATCATCCAAAACCCTGTTGTTCTTTGAACACAGGGTTTTGTGATTTTATTAATTTAAATTCCAACAATCCTTAAACCAATTAAACCACATAAATTTATCAGCCGATTGAATAATCTCTTTAGAGATATGCCCGCGTGTTGAAATCGCGATAACTTGTTTGCCATGCTTTTGGACATACTTAATCAATGAAGCAAAATCGCTATCACCGCTTAATAAAACCGCTGTATCGTAAGCAGGCATTAAATCAATCATATCTATAGTCAATTCTACATCACAATTTCCTTTTAACATAACTTCTTTATTTTTTAATTTTATTATTTTAACCTCTTTTACTCTTAGTTGAAATCCTTTGCGCGCTAACATTTCTAATAAATTTGCCTGTCCTGAATTTTCTTTTTTAGTAGAATAGTAAAAGTAAATATCAACTAATTTAGAATTTTTCTTGAAATATTCTTGCAGTTTTTTATAATCTATCCTCCAATTTAGGTCTTTCAAACTATAAATAATATTTGCCACATCAATAAAGACAGCTATTCTATCATATTTATTCCAATTTATTACTTTTGTTTTGTAATTCATATTTTTTATTATACACTAATTACTAAAAAATAAAAAGCAAAACGGGACATTCTAAGACCACGGCCGTTGCATTAGAATGTCCCGTTTAATTTCCTGGATAAACTAGTTGACTTTTATTTGCGTCTCTGATACTATGATTATAGTGTTTTTGAAGGACTTAATTTTACAAATCATTGCCGGAATTTTAGGGCTTTGGCTTGCGTGCGAGTTTATTTCCGGAGTGGAAATTACAGGTTCCAGCGTGACATTAATATGGGCAGGCCTAATTTTAGGTCTGATGAATTTTTTTATTAAGCCAGTCCTAAATTTAATATCTCTTCCTCTACGGATACTTACTCTTGGATTATTTGGTCTGGTAATCAATATGGCTCTTATTTGGGCAGTAGATATTATGTTTTCCGAACTTACAATTTCCGGAATTATTGCTCTTTTTTGGACCACCGCAATAATATGGGTGTTGAGTATTATACTGCCGAAATTTCTGCCAAAGAAGAAAGCAACAGTGGAAAAATTATGACTAACTATCTACCTATTATTCAAATCATTGTAGCCGTGTCATTAACTATTCTTATCCTTCTTCAACAAAGAGGAACCGCGCTCGGCTCTGCTTTTGGCGGAGGCGGCGGGGGAGGCGATGGCGGAGGAGAATTTTACGCTACGCGGAGAGGCATCCAGCAAAAAATTTATTGGGCATCTATTGTATTGGGAGTGCTCTTTATTGTTCTCGCAATTTTGAATCTCATTATTCAATGAGTACTGAACAAATCAAAAATCAAGGAAAATTTTTACTTCCTTCTCGTTCTCAATGGAAGCAAATCTTTAAAGTTTTCAATAAAACCGAAAAAAAGGCGGTTGTGATTTTTTTTGTTCTGGCTCTATTATCTTCTTGTTTTTTGGTTTCTAATTTTTATGTAAAAAATACTGAAATTGCGCCTGATTTTGGAGGAATACATATTGAAGGAGTTAAGGGACAGCCAAGGTTTATCAATCCAATTTATGCCGGTTCCAATGATGTTGACCGCGACTTAATCAGTTTATTATTTTCCGGATTAATGAAATATGACAAAGAGGGGAATATAATACCAGACCTTGCCAAGAGTTATCAAATCAAAGAACAGGGCAAAATTTACGAATTTATCTTAAAGGAAGATATAGTTTGGTCAGATAAACAAAAATTTACCACTGACGATATAATTTTTACAATCAAAACAATCCAAAATCCTAATTATAAGAGTTCTTTGAGGGCAAATTGGTTAGGTGTGGAAATTGAAAAAATTTCAGATAAATCTATCCGTTTTAAGCTGAAAAAACCTTATGCTGGATTTCTGGAACGGCTAACCTTAAAAATCCTTCCTGTTCATATTTGGCAGGATGTTTCTCCGGAAAATTTCTTTCTTTCTCCTTACAATCTCCAGCCAGTTAGCTGCGGTCCCTATGTATTAAAAGAATTAGTGCAAAAAGAGAAATCCGAAATTGTAAAAGTAATAAAATCTTTAGATCTGAAAACAGATTCTAATTATTTTGGTAAGAAGCCACATCTTGCTAAAATCACTTTTTTGTTCTTTGAAAATGAAGAAGAAATAATTAAAGCAGCCCAACAAAAAGAAATCACTGGATTTTCTTTATTTTCTTCCAAAAATTATAGCCAAATAAATAAAAATTTTTCAAATTATAGTTTTGTTTTGCCCAGATATTTTGCCGTTTTTTTTAATCCCGAAGAATCAAAAATTTTAAGTGTTCAGGAGATAAGGCAGGCATTGAATTATGGAACTGACAAAAAGGAAATTATAGAAAAAATATTTTCAGGTAAAGCCAAGGTGGTTGATTCGCCTGTTTTGCCGAAAATTTACGGATATAATTCTCCTTCTGATATTTTTGAATATGATTTGGAAAAAGCCAAAGAAATATTTGAAAAAAACGGATATAAAGAAACAGAAGGAGGCACGAGAGAAAAAATTGTCGCGAAAAAACCATCTTTTCAGTTCAAAAAACGATTGGAAATCGGGTCTAAGGGAAAAGAAGTAAGCGAACTGCAAAAGTGTTTGTCTAGTCAAATTAGCGGTTATTTTGGCAAAAAGACAAAAGCCGCTGTTATTGAATTTCAGGAAAAATACAGGGAAGATGTTTTAGACCCTTATTCTCTTAAAAATGGAACCGGCATAGTGGGAAAATCAACTCGCAAAAAATTAAACGAAATATGTTTTGAAACAGAGCCGGAAATTTTTCGCCTTAAATTTTCTTTAATTACCGCAGAAGATTCTATTCTGAAAGAAGTTGCAGAAACCCTAAAAAAACAATGGCAAAAAATAGGCGTTGATTTGGAAATTCAAACCGCGTTGATTTCCCAGCTTCAATACGATTTTATAAAACCAAGAAATTATGAAATGCTTTTATTTGGTGAAGTATTGGGAATAATTCCCGACCCATATCCATTTTGGCATTCTTTGCAAAAGAATGATCCTGGGTTGAATTTATCGCTCTATGAAAATAAAAAAAGCGATAAATTATTAGAAGAAGCGCGGGAACTCTTGGATGACGATGTGAGAAAAGAAAAATATGAGAAATTTCAAGACATATTGATTGAAGATGTTCCCTGCGTATTCTTGTATAGCCCTGATTATCTTTATTTTGTTTCTTCGGAAATCAAAGGGATAGAGCCAGGGCTTATCGTTGACCCGTCGCAAAGATTTAGCAATATAAAGGATTGGTATATTAAAACCCACAGAGTATGGAGATAAAAATTTTCAATTTTCAATTTTCAATTTTCATTAAATTTTCAATGATTCAATTTTCAATGAAAAGTTAAATATGGATAAATCAAAAAAATCAAAGACAATAAGATACCTGCACGATATGAAGCCAGTGCTTTATGATAAAAGGTGGGTGAAAAGCGCGCCGAATTTTGAACTCTATTATATGTATAGAGGAGTAAAGCGAAAACGCGAATTAAGGTATGATATTACGGTTATTCCCGCGCGGATGTTAGGGAAAGAATTTGTAAGAACAAAAGGCAATCGCAATTCCAGAAAATATCAGGAACTTTACACTGTGATTGAAGGCAAAGCTATTTTTTTAATGCAGAAAACTCAAACAGGAAAAATAGACATTATTGAAGATATTGTGGCTGTTGAAGCAAAAAAAGGGGAAACAGTAATATTTTTGCCAAAATACGCTGCGATAACAATTAATCCTACAAAAGAGGAATTAAAAATCGCTAATTGGGTTTCTGAAAAAAATAAAAATATTTATAGGGAGTTAGAAAAAATGAAGGGAGCGGGATATTTTTATACTAAAAGCGGTTGGATAAAAAACAAAAACTACAAAAAAATCCCAAAACTGCGATTTGAAAAACCGCTGAAGAAAGTACCCAAGAATTTAGATTTTTTAAAATAAAAAAATTCCCTACTCAGAGCGGGCGTGGCGGAACGGTAGACGCGCAGCGTTCAGAACGCTGTGGACGCAAGTCCATAGAGGTTCAAATCCTCTCGCCCGCACCAAGCAATCAATTATTAATCACTGATTATTTATCATCATTTTAATTATGCAAACACAAAACCAAACACAACAAAGTCTTCGCCTTATTCCTCTCGGAGGATTAGGCGAGGTTGGACGCAATATGACGCTCCTTGAATACAAGGGCCAGATTTTGATTATTGATATGGGATTTCGGATGCCGGGAGAAGATATGCCCGGAATTGATTACATAATTCCTAATATTAATTATCTAAGAGGAAAAGAGAAAAATATTTTAGGAGTTGTCTTTACTCATGGTCATTATGACCACATCGGCGCTGTGCCATATTTTATTGAAAAACTTGGAAATCCGCGAATGTTTGCCTCGCCGTTAACGAAAGGCATTATTCTAAGACGGCAGGATGATTTTCCAAATCAGCCCAAATTAGATATAACTGATGTAAAAAATGGAACCAAAATAAATCTTGGTCCCTTTAGAGTTGAATTTTTCAGGATGAATCATAATATTCCGGATAATATGGGTTTATTTATTGAGACGCCTGTTGGCAATATCTTACACACTTCTGATTTTAAGTTTGACCTTGCGCCTGTTAACGATCAACCTACTGATTTTGAGAAACTCAAGGAATTTTCCAAAAGAAAAATTTTATTACTGCTCTCTGATTCAACCGGCGCGGAAGAAGAGGGATATTCTTTCTCAGAAAGGGATATTCAAGCAAATTTGGAAAAAATTTTTGTAAGAGCAAAAGGCAGAATTATTGCCGCGACATTCGGCTCTTTAATTAACAGAATTCAGCAGCTCATCACTTTGTCAAAAAAATACGGAAGAAAGGTAGTAATAGAAGGATATTCAATGAAGACAAATGTGGAAATTTCAAGGCAGTTGGGTTATATCAAAACAGAGAAACGCGATATAATCCCTGCCAAAGAAATAGCGAATTATTCCGATTCTCAAATAACCCTAATTTGCACTGGCGCTCAAGGCGAGGAGTCAGCAAAATTAGTAAAAATAACCAATCAAGATTATCCTTATTTGCGATTCAAGAAAGGAGATGTGGTAATTTTTTCTTCGTCAGTAATACCGGGAAATGAGCGGACTGTCCAGCTTTTGAAGGACGATATTCTCAGACAGGGAGCAAAAGTTTTTCATTACAAAATGATGGACATTCATGCCGGTGGTCACGCCCAGCAAGAAGAACTGAAAGAAATGTTTCACATAATGAAGCCGAAATTTTTTATCCCTATCCATGGGCAATATTCAATGTTGGTTAATCATGCGGAATTGGCTTATTCCTGTGGGGTTTTGGAAAAAAACATTATAGTTGCTGAAAACGGGCAGATAATAGATCTAAACCAAGAAAGAATTTTAGTTGAGAAAAAGACCATTCCGTCGTCATATATTATGGTGGACGGTTTAGGTGTTGGCGATGTAGGCGAGATTGTGTTAAGAGATAGACATATGCTTGCCCGCGACGGAATGTTTGTAATTGTGGTAATAGTGGATAGAAAGACCAAAAAAGTGAGGGGCTCTCCGGACATAATTTCAAGGGGTTTTGTTTATCTACGGGAATCCAAGCCATTACTTGCCGAAACGCGAAAAAGAGTGATAAATATCGTGAATCAAAGTAATGGAAAGGGAACGATGAGAGATAATCGGACATACATCAAAGAAGAAATAAAAAATAAAATCAGCGAATTTTTGTTTTCAAAAACCGCGCGAAGGCCAATAGTATTGCCGGTTGTGATTGAGTTGTAGCCTACCGCAGAATTTATAGAAAAACAGAGATAGAAAAACGGAGAACTGTTCTCCGTTTTTCTATAATTCAAAAATGTTTTTATTATATCCAATTTTTCCCTGCTTACTTAGTGGACTATTGATTGTCGTTGAGTAAAAAATGTTTATTCTTAAAAAATACTACATTGCGATAATTTTGTTCAACAACCGATTTTAATTCCTGGTCATTTTGTAATCGCTGAAGTAATTTCTCAAATATATCCAATGTTTTATTTGGATTATGTGAAAAAATGACAAGATTATGTCCTGCTTTCAATGATTCTACTGTTGCCTCTGCTAAATCTATTTTTCTACCAATAATAAATGGCATATCAGAAAGATCATCTGTGATAGTTAAACCTTCAAAACCAAGATTATCTCGCAATATATCTGTCGTAATTTTTTTAGAGAGTGTTGCTGGAGCATCAGGATCGATATCATCGTAAACCGCGTGGCCAGTCATTACAAAATCTGCTTCGGCATCAATTCCGTTTTTAAAAAGACTTATTGACTCATCAAGGATTTTTTGATCGGTGCTAACATACGGAAGTTTTTTGTGTGGGTCGTCAACAAAAACGCCCATTCCGGGAAAATGCTTTAAGGTCGCAGAAATATTATTTTCTTGTAATAACGTAATAAATTTTTTATTAAAATCCGTTAATGCCGTAGGATTATGTGCTTGAATCCGTCTTTTGATAAAAGTATTTTCATTGAATGGAAAATCCGCGAGAGGAGCCAAATTCACATTAATTCCTACGGATGCCATTTCTTTTATGTCTCGTTCTATTTGGCCCCATTTTGGGACGCCAAAATCGAAAACATTTTTAAACAAATTAAGCCGCGTTGCCCCTCCCGGTTCTTCATCAATCATAACAAAATAATGATAATCTGTTGTAGTTTTGGCAACTTCCTGTAATTCAGTAATAAGATTTTTAAGCTGGTCGCGTGTTTGATAATTCCTATAGTATAAAATGACGCCAGCGGGTTTGATTTGTTGAAGAAATTTTTTGGTTTCCTCGTCCAATGTTTTACCAGAAATGCCTACGACAAAATTTTGACCAAGCATAAAATCGGCAGAGGGCAAAATAATATTATCGCTCAGCGTGGGCGTTTGAGTAACTGGTTGATTATTTTCTTTTTCTACCCAAAAATTTGTTTTACTCGCTATTGTTGAAACTAATAAACCAGCCAACAAAAAGGCAGCTATTATCAAGAGAAATTTTTTATTCATTGATTAGTGAAGATAAGCACGATAATAATGGTCGAAATTTTCTCCCATTATTGGCTGGTAATATGTTCCTGCCGAATCGCTTAATATAAGATTAACCATTTGAAGCTTGAGAAAACCTTTTTTATCGTTTGGTTTGTAAATGATGTGCATTCGCAAGTTTCCATTCTCTAAACTTGAAATCGAGGTATTATAGTAACAACACCAATAATCATTGCATTCGGGAGGATCGTCGGCCCGATTATGGCAATAGCTAGGTATAGAAGAACAATCTTGATCGCAGTAGCTAAGACTAAGGTTATAAAGGGCAACGGGTCTCTCAAGCCGATACCATACAATACCATTTGATTCTTCTACGAAAGTTAAATTTGAATCACCGACAGCACGAAGACATAGCCCGGGACCGCAAGCATAAACTGATTCAATACCAAAGATTGAAGCAAAAATAGAAGATTTAGATTCACCAATAGCACCCCAGCCACTTACATAATCAATCCCAAATTCTATTTTTATCTCACTAATAAGATCGGGATTGTCAATTTGAAAACCAACATAAGAAACTGAATATTCTGATTCCGGATTCAACAAATAAATTGGCGCTCCTCCGTACCAGTGGCTTCCTGTAGGGTTAAATATCGAATGATAATCTGGCCCGTATGCGTACTTACCTTGTCGGTCTTTTAACTTGGATAGAGATAGAAATTTTTCCTCGCTACCCTCGGGAGTATAAAACTCGGGTTCGGGCCACCCAAAACCGGGGTAATCCCCTTCATAATGAAAATCTATTTTTACATCTTTTGCCTTGTTCAAAGATTTAAGAAATGACGGCGAGGGCGGCGAATCAAGAGGAGTAAATTTTTCCTCTGTTATTTTTTCTTCAGGTGCTTCGACTGTTGGTGCTTCAATTTTTTTTGGCAAATATTTATATTGCCAAGCCATAATTCCGCCAGCGATGACGGCGACTAAAATAATAATAAGAATTCCTATTGGTGTGGAAATTTTTTTGTTTAAAAATTTAAATTGATTTTGATTGCTCATAGTTTTTACTTTTTCTTTTACCTAATTGAAATAAATTTTTATTTCAAAAACTTAAAAGAAGAAAGTATTTAGTTGATTGAATATTATTTATTATAACATTTTTTTCTCAACAACAAAAGAGCATTTTGAAACTTCTTTTTTATTCACCAAACCATTGTCTAATTCGCACGAATTAGACAATGGTTTTTTCATAAAAAGACGGCTGTAAAATAGGACATTCCAGAGCCACGACCGTTGAATTGGAATGTCCTGGCAGTGTAGATGTCCGACATCTACATCTCTTTTTTCAAAACAAAATTTGACATTTACATCTATAATTTGCTAAAATAAAATAATGACCACAATCACTATTTCAAAAGAAATAATAAAAAAAAGAAATTTAGTAATAATTCCTCGCGAGGAGTATGAGGAGTTTTTGGAAATAAAAAAAGCCATCCCTGTTTTTGCTCCTACTGTTTCCGATAAAAAAGCGTTGGCAGAGATAAGAAAAAGTAAAAATTTATGAATAAAAAAACAAAAATTTTAATTGGAATTTTAGCGGTGGGGATTATCCTGATTGCCTGTTGGTGGATTTGGAATATTCTAGTAACACAGAATCCGCCACATTTTTTTGAAATGGGTTGCAATGAAAAATGTAAATCATTGGGACATGCTTCAGGATACTGTGGGGTTGAGATGGGTCGGGGAGTATGTTTAGAAGACGAGACAAATATAGGAGCGACTAAAGATTGTAGAGTGAAAGAGGGAAAAGCTCTAATTGCTCCTGTCGCCTGCTGTTGTGTGAAGAAGGCAAGAAGTCAAGTAACCATCACCACGGACAAAACAGAGTATAAGCAGGGGGAGGGAGTGAAGATAACAATCAGAAATAATTTAGAGAAATACATTGAGCTTAATTATAAAATTGAGAAAATCACAGAAGAAGCAATATCTCTTGTTCATATACATACTCAAGAATGTCCTCTGAAAGAACCATTAGAGTTGCCAGTGGTTTTACCCGGTACATCCTTTTTAGCGCATCAAACAATGGATTTTATGTGGAATCAAAAAGATATATGTACGGGTATTCAGCAACCCATTGGAGTATATCGAGCAAAAGCAGATGTAATTATAAAAGAATACGAAAACCATACGGTTATAGGTGAGGAAAGAATTTCAATCTTTTCCAACGAATTCACAATTAAAGAAAAATCGGCGATTGATCCGAGGTGTAGCGAGAAGGTTAAAGGATTTGGTGATTGCGATGGGTGTCATTGGGGATATGAATTTGATGCGGAAACAGGAAAATGTGTTAAAAAAGTAGTTTGCGGATGTTCATTTGAAATACCTTTTAAGAGTTTAGAAGAATGCCAGAGGGTTTGTGAAAAAGGCGAGAGTGCTGATGTTCCTTTTCCGCCGATTGAAACAGAGTTAACTTATTGTGATAATGATAGCGATTGTGTTTTAGTTAATTCTGGTTGCTGTGATTGTAGTATGGGTGGAGGAATGGTTTGTATAAATAAAAAATATTTGGAATATTGGAATCAGAAATTAAAATTGGATTGTAAAGACATTATGGATTGTCCTGCGGTATATCTCTGTGATGATAATCCTACTGGATGTAAATGCGTAAATAATGTTTGTAAAGGAGTTAGAGAATAAAATTTATAGAACAATTTTGATTTTTGTCTTTTGCTGGGACATTCCAGAGCCACGACCGTTGAATTGGAATGTCCTTTTTAATTAGGCCATTAAATTTGACAGATAAAGGGATTTTTGCTATTATATTTATGACAATCAATTTATGACAATCAATTAGAAATCTGTTAATGAAAAACTTTATGTTTTCATCTCAAAAAACAGAATTATTCCTTGGCTTTAACAAAAAGCCGGGTTTATCATTGTCAATTTCTAATGAGATTTTAAACTATTATGAATTTATTAAATCTATTCTTTCAAATGCAAGCCGTACCATTAGTATGGCTTATTGTCGGTGTGGCCTGCCTAATAGTTGGTTCTGTTTTAGGTTATTTTGCCCGACAATCAATTGCTAAAAAGCAGATTGGGACTTTAGAAGAGAAAATTCAAAAACGTTTCTCTCAGGCAAAACAAGAAACGGAAAAAATACTTTCTGAAGGAAAACATCAGGCGCGTGCCATATTGGAATCCGCTAAAAAAGAAGACGATAAAAGAAGACAGGCATTTTTCAAAACCGAACAACTCTTATTGAAAAGAGAAAATATTTTAGACGGAAAAATTTCCGGTTTTGAAAAAAATCAGACAGAATTTCATCAAAAAGTAGAAAAACTCAAAGAAATTAAGCAAAACTTGGAAGAACTGAAGCAGGAATCTTTAAAAAAACTGGAAAATATAGCGAAAATGCCCCAGAAAGAAGCAAAGAAAGAATTGTTAAAGCAGATAGAAGAAGAAAGCCAGCAGGAAATTTTAGAAAGAATGAGAAAATTAGAAGAACAAAGTAAAGAAAAGTACGAAAATAGGGCAAAGGAAATTTTGTGTTTAGCTATCCAAAGATGTGCCATATCCCAGGCCCAGGAAGTAACCACTGCCACTGTTGCTTTGCCTAACGAGGACATAAAAGGCAGAATTATCGGCAAAGAAGGAAGGAATATCAGGGCATTTGAGGAAACAACAGGCACGGAAGTAGTGGTGGACGAGACCCCCGGAGCAGTGACTATTTCCGCTTTTGATCCTATAAGACGCCAAATTGCCAAAAAAACTATGGAGAAGTTGATAATGGATGGAAGAATTCAGCCAGCCCGAATTGAAGATTTGGTGGAAGAAACACAGGAAGAAATAAATTCACAAATCAAAGAAGCAGGCGAGCAAGCGGTCTACGAGACAGGGGTTATCGGACTTGACCCTAAACTTGTTCAATTATTAGGCAGATTGCGATTTCGCACCAGTTACGGGCAGAATGTCCTACTTCACTCTATTGAAGTTTGTCTTTTGGCAGGCGCAATAGCCGCGGAAATAGGAGCCGATGTGAAAGTAGCTCAAAAAGCAGGACTTTTACATGACATTGGCAAAGCATTAGATTTTAAGGTAAAGGGATCCCATGTTGATATCGGGATAAAAATTTTGGAAAAACTTGGAATTGAGAAAGAAGTAATTACGGCTATGAAATCGCATCACGAAGAGTATCCTTATGAAAGTTTGGAAGCAGTCATAGTTCAGACAGCAGACGCTATTTCCGGAGCAAGGCCAGGCGCGAGAAAAGATACTTTGGAAAATTATCTTAAACGTTTAGAGGATTTGGAAGCGGTTGCCACATCTTTTCCAGGGGTGCAAAAAGCATGGGCTTTGCACGCTGGCAGAGAAATCAGGGTTTTTGTTAAACCGGAACAAATAGACGACCTAACCAGTTATAAATTAGCCAAGGAAATAGCCAATAGAATTCAGGAAGAATTAAAATATCCGGGCGAGATTAAAGTTAACGTGATTAGAGAAACCAGAGTAGTAGAATACGCCAAATAAAATTATTAATTATCAGTTAACAACCCCGCCAGTTGCCTTGACTGGCGGGGTTTTATTTGAGCGGGTGAAGGGAATCGGACCCTCGTAACTAGTTTGGAAAACTAGAGCTCTACCATTAAGCTACACCCGCCTCCGCGGAATTTATCCACTCTTTATATATCATTTTATCAAATTTATGGTATAATGTAAATAGTCGGGAATAATTTTTTCTACACTTTTCCTTAATTTTTTGTCTAATATTTGTGGGTGGAGTTTTCGGCGATATTTATGATTTGACCAAACTACCTGAATTTGATAAAATTCAGGTAGTTGAGTGACCGAATTTTCCATCAAAAATTTTATGAAAAAAAATATCTATATTCCTCAAAAACAATTAAAAAATCTAAAGAAAAACATTCGTCCTAATAAAGCCGTAATAATTTATGGTCCGCGCCGTTGCGGCAAAACCACGCTTTTGAATAAATTTTTGGAGCAAACTAAAGAAAAATACCTACTTGTGAGTGGAGAAGATATTGGAGTTCAGGAATATTTAAGTAGCCAGTCAATTTCAAAACTTAAAAATTTTGTTGGGGAAAATAAACTTTTAGCAGTTGATGAAGCGCAAAAAATTAACAACATTGGCTTAAACTTAAAACTTATTGTTGACCACTTAAAAAATATTAAAATAATTGCTACTGGTTCTTCTTCTTTTAGTTTAGCGAAAAATACAGGAGAGCCTTTGACTGGAAGAAAACATGTTTTAAAAATTTTCCCTTTGGCTCAATTAGAAATAAGCGGAATTGAACAAAAATTTGAAACAGAAGCAAACTTAGAAATTCGTCTTATTTATGGGTCTTATCCAGAAATAGTGTTGTCTGATAATAATCAAGAAAAAGAACAATACTTAAAGGAAATTATTAGTTCTTATCTATACAAAGATATTTTAGAAATGAATGGGATTAAATATTCTAATAAAATTGTTCGTCTTTTGCAATTGTTGTGTTTTCAAATTGGGAAAGAAGTGT
>DAOWLG010000009.1 GCA_030643485.1 Candidatus Nealsoniibacteriota bacterium
ACAATTGAAAAATTAGAAAAATTATATGTTAAATTTCATAAGCAAGCAGAAGAAGACCCAGAAATGGAGCAGGACGCAAGAAATTGGTTCAAAAAATTAGAAAAAAATGACAAAGAAGCGAAAAAAATTTGGCTGGTCTGCGTAGATATATCCCTGAAAGAATTTAATAAAATTTATAATCTTTTAGACATAAAAATTGATTATTGCTTGGGAGAAAGTTTTTATCAGAACAAATTAAAAAAGATAATTGACGAAGCAATTAGAAAAAAAATTGCCGTAAAGAGTCAAGGAGCGATAATTATTAGATATTTGCGAGAAAAATTACCGCCTTCAATGCTTTTGAAATCTGATGGAGCAACGACTTATCTAACCAGAGATTTAGCCACTATCCAATATCGCTTAAAAAAATGGAAGCCGAATTTAATTATTTACGAAATAGGTGCTGACCAAATTCTCCACTTGAAACAATTATTTGCAGCAGTAGAGAGATTAGGCTGGGCGAAAAAAGACAAGTTTTTTCATATATCTCACGGGTTTGTCCGTTGGAAACACGGAAAATTTTCTACCAGAAAAGGAGAGACCATTCATTTAGAGGAAGTTTTGGAAGAAGCGGTTAGTCGGGCAAGAAAAATTATTGAAAAAACCAAGACTAATAGGGGATTATCAAAAAAAGAAAAAGAAACTATTGCTCAAATGGTTGGAATTGGAGCGGTAAAATACAATGACCTGTCTCAGCATCATGCTACGGATATTATTTTTGATTGGGATAAGGTCTTGAACCTGAAAGGAAATTCTGGTCCCTATCTCCAATACACTTATGCCCGCTGCCAAAGTGTATTAAAGAAGTCAAATCTGCCGAGACCCGTTCTCGGCAAGTTGCCGAGACCCGTTCTCGGCAAGCTTAATTTGGAAAAAGAGGAAAAAAATATCTTGCGCGTAATTTACAAATTCCCAGAAATTATTCAGGAATCGGCTGATAAATTTTCACCAAACCTAATTTGTAATTTTGCTTTTGATTTGGCGCAGAAATATAATCTTTTTTACAATTTACATCCAATAATTAAAGCAAAAACCCCTCAAAAAAAGGAGTTTAGAATAGCTCTCACATTCGCCACGGGTCAAATCCTCAAAAATTGCCTTAACCTTTTAGGAATTTCCGCGCCAAACAAAATGTGAAAAAGAGGGCTGTTGATGTCAGACATCAACAGATTTTCCATCAACAGATTTTTATGCTTGAGCAATATTTCCAAGACATCTTAAAAATTTTCAAGAGCGGTGATGCCACAGAACCGAGTTTTTATTCTGAACTCAAGAAATTACTTGAGAAATTTTCAAATTCAAAAGGGATTACCGCAAATATCACAATTCAGCCAAAAAGATTAAGTGCAGGTATTCCTGATTTTACTGTAAGGAGAGGTAAAGAATTAGTGGGATACATAGAAGCAAAAGATATTGGAAAAAATTTAGAGGACATTGAACACACTGAACAAATAAAAAAATATAAAAAGGATTTTGATAATTTTATTCTGACTAATTATTTTGATTTTTGGCTTTGGCGAAAGAGTAAAAAACAATGGATTGTAAAAGCAAAAGCCAGTGTCGGAGAATTAAATGTCCTGAAAGCAAATCAAATTCCGCCAATCACTAACGAGAAAGAATTGTTTAATTTATTGGAAGCATTTCTGAAATTTAATATCCCGGAAAGAAAAACCGCAAAATTACTTGCCAAAGAACTTGCTTGCCGTGCAAAGTTAATGCCCCAATATATTGTTGACCTGCTGAATGACGATAAAAAAGAAGATATTGACAGAATTTATGAAACCTTCAGGGAATTTCTGATTTCTGATTTATCAAAAAAGAATTTCGCTGATATTTACGCACAAACCATTACTTATGGATTATTTATTGCTCGTCTTCGCTATAAGGGAAAAGGTTTTAATCGTTTTTTAGCCCAACAATTTATTCCTAAAAATATCCGAATTTTGCGTGACACATTTTCTTTAATTTCTTCAAACGCGCTCCCACATTCCATTGATTGGCTCGTTGACGATATAGCCACAATTTTGGCTTACACTGATATAGAAAAAATCAAAAAAGAATTTCACTTTCAAAAAGGCGATGACGACCCTTTAATACATTTTTACGAAACATTCTTAAAAGAATACAATCCCAAAGAAAAAAAACATAGAGGCGTTTATTATACGCCATTACCTGTTGTTTCTTATATTACCCATTCAATAAATATCTTGCTTAAAGATAAATTTGGTAAAAAAATGGGTTTTGCCGATAAAACTGTTACGCTTTTAGACCCTGCTTCCGGCACCTTAACTTTTCCAGCAACTGCTATAAAAATTGCCAAACAAGAAATATCTCAAAGCCCGAATGCCGGCTCTTGGCTCGGAATTGTAAAAACACATATCCTCAAAAATTATTACGCTTTTGAACTTTTAATGGCTCCTTATATTATCGGTCATCTCAAAATTTCCTTGCTTTTAGATGATTTGGGATATAAATTAGAAGATGACGACAAACTTAAACTCTACCTGACAAATACTTTGGATTTTGAAGAACACAAACAAAGCAATTTTCAATTTCCCGGTTTCGCACGTACTATAACAGAAGAATCAAGAAAAGCCCTGGAAATAAAAAAAGATACGCCTATTTTGGTGATTATGGGCAACCCGCCGTATTCTTTCAGCCATTCTGAGCAGTCCGATTTTGTAAAAACTACAATGAAAGATTATTTAACAGGTTTAGGAGTGGAGAAAGAAAGAAAAAAGGACGTGATGCAAGATGATTATATCCGTTTTCTTCGCTTTGCTCACTGGAAAATAGGGCAGGCAGGACAGGGGATTGTAGGAATGATTACTAATAATTCTTATTTGGACGGGATTATACATCGGGCAATGAGAAAAAAACTTTTAGATGATTTTGATGAAATTTATATTTTGAATTTACATGGTAATTCACGGATTAAAGAAAAAACGCCCCAAGGTGACAAAGACGAAAATGTCTTTGACATCCAGCAAGGCGTAGGAATTATCTTGTTGGTGAAGTTGTAAAATTTTACTAATTATGGACAACAAAATTTTTGAATTAAAAGGATTTTTAAAATAAAATATCCCGGCAATTTTTCCTTGCGGAATACTTACCGAGCGTGATTACTATCATCATAGCAACCCATAAAATTTTGTCAAGCAAAAATCTGTGGATAACTTTTTATGAAACAAAAACAATCAAAAATTAAATATTACGACTTGTGGGGATTGCGAAAAGAAAAGTATAAATTTTTAGAGAGCCATAATGTCAAAAATACTAAGTGGCAGGATTTAGAGTTGAAAAAGCCATATTATTGGTTTGTGCCAAAGGATTTTAGGTCAGGGAAGAATTATAATAAGTTCATTGCGATAAAAGATATTTTTAATCATTGTGGCAGTGGAGTAAATACAAGAAGAGACCATTTTATGGTTTCGCAATACAAAGATAGTTTAGAGAATAGGTTATTATTATTTACGAGTTCTCAAGATGATGAAATTATTAAATCTACTCTTTCTTTACAAGACACAGAATATTGGAAATTTTTTGAAGCTAAAAAGATCGCCCAAAAGACGGATTTTAGAGAAATGATTTTTGAATATTGTTATCGTCCATTTGATTTGAGATATGTCTATTATAATCCAGAAATTATTGAAAGAGGCGACGCAAGATTGCCTACTATTAAACATTTTTTTAGAGAAAATTTAGGGATATTATTGTCCAAAAAGATTGATAAACCTTCATGGGATGATATTTTTGTTACAGATAAAATTGCAGATGGTCATAGTGCTTCGGTTAGAACTTATATTTTTCCTCTCCATCTTTACAATAAAAACACATACGCACAAAATAATGAAAAATCAAAATCATCTTATGCGGATTTGATGTTGTTTGATAAACCAAAAGACAAAAAATCAAACATCAAAGACGAAATCATTAAAAAATTGTCAGATATTTACAAAAAACCAATAACGCCAGAACAAATTTTTTATTACATTTATGGAATTTTATACTCCAATATCTACCGAAAAAAATATAATGAATTTCTAAAAATTGATTTTCCGAAAATTCCTTTTACAAAAGATACTAAACTTTTCTTTGAAGTGGCTAAAATTGGAAAAGAAATAGTTGATTTGCATTTATTAAAGTCGTTAAAATTAAAAAAAGTTATTGCTAAATTTCCAATCAGCACAGGCAATATCTTAAAGGATAATAGGGTAGAGAAGAGAGAATACAATAAAAAAGAAAAACGGATTTACATAAACGAAAAGCAATATTTTGAAAACATAGAATCAGAAGTTTGGAATTATTACATCGGCGGCTATCTTGTATTAGGCAAATGGCTGAAAAATAGAATTGGCAAGAAATTATCACCGGAAGACATAAACCATTATCTTAAAGTAATCAGCAGCATAAAATACACGATTGACCTACAAAACCAAATAGACAAAATTTATCCAAAAATAGAAACACTACGAGAAGTGTTCTCGTAGTATTACAAATGTTCTATTTATTTAACAATTTTCCAGTTAATTTTTGATTCTTTATCCGCGAACTCCAGCCATTGCCCGTCTTTATCAATAACAAACCATTTCTTTTTTGTTGCTGACCATACCATAGGATTATTTTGGTAAAACGGCTTTTTAACCACTTCTTTTGGTTTTAATCGGTCTAATTCCAGCCATTTCTTAAACACGGTTTCAATGGCATAATCCAAATTTCTGGATTTAGCCCATTTGGCAACAGTGGTAATGGCTTTTTTGGCTTTTTCAATAGATCCAGCAAGTTCCAAAAGCTGTTTTGCAGGGCGAGTAAATCGTGAATAAATAATTTTTCTTTTTTTCGCGTTTTGTTTGAGTTCGCGCAGACCCAAGCCCTTAGTTTCAAAATAATGAGTAACAATCTGGCGGATAGAGGTTTCTTCTTTTAATTCGTCATAGTACTTGATTTTGCCTTTTTTCAGATATTCTTCAATTTTTTTGGCAATGCTTTCGCCTATGCCTGAAATTTTTTTAAGGCCGTTAACTCCTTTTTTCTTGTAAATTTCAGCGATATTCTCTTGTAGATTTTCCAAAGTTAAAGCCGCTTTATGATAAGCGCGCGGTTTGAAAGACACGCCTTTTATATTCAACAATTCCTCTATCTCATATAATATCTTGGCAATTTTTTGATTAACAATTTTACTCATACCTTTATTTTACACTGATTTTTCCAATAAAAAAAGAGGAGAAACTGTCTCCTCATATACTTTAATGCGTTGCACACCCGAGTTGGGATTTGAACCCAAGTATACCACGCGACCGTGGCATATGATATACCGCTACACTACTCGGGTAATGGGAGTGGCTGGATTCGAACCAGCGATTCTTCCGATTGAAAATCGGTTGCCTTACCACTTAGCTACACGCCCTTTTTTATTTGATTTTTAATTTGCTATGGTGCCCAAGATGGTACACCTTACACCCGGTGAATGGTTCAGGGTGTACCTTGTGGGCAATGCTCCGGACTGGATTCGAACCAGCGTCCTTCTTGTTGCGCTCCGGAATTTTTTACTCTCTGCCCGCCAGGATACAGAAAAGTAAAGATTCTTTTGCGACCCATCTTAGAAAACTCTAAGGCAAGGAGATGATGGCCTGCTACACCACCGGAGCAAATATACCATCATATTATCAATTTAAATATGTTTGTCAACCCTTTTTTGTATTTTATCATTAAAAAGAAAAAGAGGGAATATCCCTCTGATGTTTTTTTACTATTTTCCCTTGAATTCTATCTATATCAAATTTCTCTATTTTCATGATTTCCGTGACTGTTCGATACTTTCTGCTGTCAACTATCTCCATCAATATTTCTCTGTTTAGTACTTCCAAAGGAAACAGATCGGGTTTAAGGGATATAATCGCAATGCCTTTAAAGATTTTTTGGGTTTTAGTATAAAATATCTTAATTTTATTCACTATACTAATTCCATAAATCTTGCCATTACTATAAAGCATTTCCTTTAATGGTTTCCCGAACTCACCTTTTGAAAAAATATTTGTGATAATAGATAGGTCAGTAACAGGAGCAGAATTGGCGGAATTTTCTCTCACTAAATTTTCTCTTGCCGTCAGGGCTGACAGTTCTAAAACCTGGGTTAGAATTTCTCTGGCAAATTTTATTCTTTCCTCTTTGCTTTTTATGTTATTCTTTGTAAAACCTTGTTTAGCTCTTTCTATGCTCCTTTTTATTTCATTTCTCGCTTTGTTTAGTTCGCTTAATTGCTCTTTCCGCTGGTTATACCTGCTTTCAAAAAATTTAATTGTTTCACTGCCTATTCTTCTAATTTCCTTGCTTAACATATCGTCATAATCCAAGAAAAACTGCTCTTTTATGAATTCCTGTACTACTTTTTCTACTTTTTCCATTTTTTATTTATCACCTTTTTCCTTTTTTTATTTACCCTTTTATAGTATTTCTACAGCGTTACGGATTTGGAAAGGGCTATCTGGATATTACAACAAAAAAATAATTTTGTCAAAAAAATAGAGGAAATTAATCCCCATTTTTGTTTTTGTCCAGAATATAGTCAGTGAACCACTGTCTTTCTCCTCCAAATTTTTTTGATATTTCTTTGTACCTGTTTCTAATTGTAACTTCGGTTACGCCCGTAACGTCAGAGACCTGTTTTTGTGTGCGATGCTCTTTGTTTAAAATCGTAGCAATGTAAATAGCAGCAGCTGCTATTCCTATTGGTAATCGTCCATCTGTTAGTCCTACTTCTTCTGTTTTTTTAATTATCGCTATTGCGTTTGATCTTATCTCGCTGCCCAAATTAAGTTCAGAGCAGAAACGAGGTACATATTCAACAGGAGAAGTAAGCGTGATTTTCAAATTCATTTCTCGTAAAAGGTAGCGATACACGCGACTTATTTTCTTATATTCAACTCTTGATATCTTTGTAACTTCTTCCAGTGTCCGCGATACGCCATACTGTCTGCAGGTAATATATATGAGAGCGGAAGTTATACTTTCTATACTACGCCCGCGGATTAACCGTTTTTCCATTGCTTTGCGATACAACATAGACGCCTGTTCTCTAATGTTCACAGGTAACCTAAGCGCAGATGCCATTCTATCTATCTCGGAGAGCGCGAAAATCAAGCTCCTTTCGCTTGAATTCGCAATATGTGCCCGCCGTTGCCATTTTTGTAACTTATTCATGCCTGGACCTGAAGAAACAACTGTACTCAATCCTTTGTCGTGTATTCTGTATGTCATCGGCGCTCCGGTCCTCGTTTTAGCGGCCGTTTGTGTAGAATCAAAAGCCCGCCATTCAGGGCCAAGGTCAATAATACTCTCGCTTATTATCATTCCGCAATCGGCGCAGTAAATTTCCGCTTTTCCAAAATCTGTTATTATACTCTTAGAGCCGCATTCTGGACATTCTTTTATTTTATTTGATTTTTTCCCATCATTATCAATATCATTGCTCATTTTGTCCACTAATTTTTTAAATAACGATTTTTTTAATTCTAACAGTCCCTTGAAGTAAAGTCAAGATTTGTTATACTAAATTCAATGAAGCGCCGTATTTTTATTGCTATAAATTTGCCTGAATACATAAAAAAAGAACTTATATCTGAACAAGAAAAATGGCAGGAATTGCCAGTGAAAAGGACCAAAAAAGATAATTTACATATTACCCTTATTTTTATTGGACAAGTGGAAGATAGCAAGATTTTAGAAATTGGCAAAATTACAAAAGATGTGATTATTAACCATCGTCCCTTTTCTATTAACCTGTATAATATCTGTTATGGTCCACCGGGTATTATTCCTCCAAAAATGGTTTGGGCAATGGGAGAAAAAAATAAAGAATTGCGCGCAATAAAAAAAGATTTAGAAAACGCTCTGTTAAATTCAGAAAATAGGGATTTTTCTCCTCATATTACTTTGGGAAGAATTAAACAATGGGAGTGGCAACGAATTGAACCAGAAGAAAGGCCGGAAATAAATGAAAATATTTCTTTAAGTTTTGAAGTAAATTCCATTGATATAATGGAAAGCCAATTGAAGCGAACAGGGGCTGAATATTTGGTGCTGGAAAAAGTAATGCTTCATTTGTGATTTGTAAAATTATGAAAATTCATTTTATCGGAATCGGCGGCATTGGCGTAAGCGCCATTGCCCAATATTATTTAGCCAAAGGACGCGAAATTAGCGGCTCTGATTTGGCATCCTCTGAAATTACTAAATTGCTGAAAAAAAAGGGAATCAAAATTATTATAGGCCAAAAAGCAAAAAATATTACTAAAGATATTGATTTAGTGATTTACAGCCCTGCGATTCAGCCGGATAATCCTGAATTAAAACAAGCAAAAAAATTCGGCATAAAGTGTTTATCTTACCCTGAAGCCCTGGGCGAGTTAACAAAAAAACATTTTACTATTGCTGTTTCCGGCACTCACGGTAAAAGCACTACCACCGCAATGCTCGCTTTAATTTTAATTAAAGCAGGGCTGAATCCCACGGTAATCGTTGGCACAAAATTAAAAGAGTTTAATAATTCAAATTTCCGAATGGGAGAGTCGCGGTATCTAGTGATTGAAGCGTGCGAACACGAAGAATCCTTTCTTAATTATTGGCCTAAAATCATAGTTATAAGTAATATAGAAAAAGACCATCTGGATTATTATAAAAATTTAAATAATGTTATGAAGGCGTTTAGTAAGTTTATTGGGCATCTGCCGAAAAAAGGAGTATTGATAGTGAATAAAGATGATGAAAACATTCAAAATTTAATTATCAATAATCAATTATCAGTTATTAATTATCAATTATCAAACTCAAAAGATACTGAAAAACTAAAAAAATTTCTGAAAGTTCCCGGGGAATACAATATTTATAACGCTTTGGCGGCGTTGGCCGAAGCAAGAGTTTTAAAAGTTCCCGACAAGGTTAGCTATCAGGCGTTATCAAAATTTAGAGGAACCTGGCGAAGATTTGAAATTAAAAAAGCAATAATCAGTAATCATTTATCATTTATTATCTCTGATTACGCGCACCATCCAACGGAAATAAAAGCCGCTTTATCAGGCGCTAAAGACAAATTTCCTAACAGCAAGATTTGGTGTGTTTTTCAACCACACCAATATCAGCGAACATTTTATCTATTTAATGATTTTACTAAAGCGTTTGACGATGCCGATGAAATTATTTTAACTAAAATTTATGATGTGGCAGGCAGGGGAGATGATAAAATCGCTAAGAAAGTAAGCGGTAAAAAATTAGCAAAAGCCATAGAAAAAAGAGGGAAAAAAGTTCATTATATTGATGATTTTAAAAAAATTCCTCAATTTTTAAGGAAAAAAGTTAAATCCAATGATGTGGTCTTAATAATGGGAGCAGGGGATATATATAAAATAATTTCTAATTTTGAGTTATCCACAGTTGACTAATATAAAAAAGTGCTATAATAGAAGAATAAACCCCACACCTAATAAGGACAAGGTGCCGAAGGCGGCAAAGACAAACTTATCTCATAAGTTTGCGGTGGGGGAAACCCACACCTATTGTGGATTAATCGCCAAAGGCGACAGGGCGAATTTGTTTAGCGTATTCTGAATAAGCAAGGGGAAACCCCACACCTATTCAGGATATGCGAATTTGTTTCACAAATTCGCTGTTCATCAAGCCTTTATGGCTTGATGGAATCCTGAATAGGTGTGGGGAAAGGTCGTAGACAATTTTAATTAAATCAATATTATTACAACTATGGAAACTCTTACTTGGATTATTTTAATTTTAGTTATAGTGGCAGCAGGAGGCGGGGCTTATTATTTTTTGAAAACAAAGAAAGGCGGTTCTGCTCCAATTCAAGAACAGGAAAGGAAAGAGCCGGAAATTCCTTCATCTCCAGATTCAGAGACCCCAGGAGTATAACTATATCTTTTTTTAGTAGAAAAACAAAGACCCTTATTAAAGGGTCTTTGTTTTTTATTTTTAATTTGATATAATATAATAATGAAGAGGAAATTAAACGTAGAAGTAATTAAAGATTTGAACAAGGATGTTAAGGTTTGCGGCTGGGTAAATTCCCGTCGCGATCATGGAAAAATTATTTTTATTGACTTGCGCGATAGAACAGGTTTAGTTCAGGTTGTATTTGGCCCTAACTTAAAGCCGGAATCCTATAAATTTTCTCAAAAACTAAGGCCGGAATGGGTGATAGAAGTTCTTGGAAAGGTTCAAAAAAGGCCAAAAGGAATGGAAAATCCAAAAATTATTACCGGCAAAATAGAAATCCAGGCAACAGAATTAAAAATTTTATCTGAAGCGAAAACTTTACCAATTACTATTAGCACAGATGGTTATGAAATCAATGAAGAAAAACGATTAAAATACCGTTATTTAGATTTAAGAAGACAACGGATGAAAAGAAATTTGGAAATTCGCCACAAAGTAATTCAATTTATACGGGATTTCTTAATTAAGCAGAATTTTATTGAAATAGAAACGCCGATTTTAACCAAATCAACGCCAGAAGGGTCAAGGGATTTTATAGTTCCTTCGCGGTTATATCCTGAAAAATTCTATGCTCTTCCTCAAAGTCCGCAGCAATATAAACAAATGTTGATGGTGGCAGGATTTGAAAAGTATTTTCAAATAGCCAGGTGTCTACGAGATGAAGACCTTCGCGGCGATAGACAAGCCGAGCACACTCAATTAGACATTGAAATGGCTTTCGTTTCTCAGGAAGAAATTATTGAATTAACAGAAAAACTTTATACAAATTTAGTTAGAAATTTTTTCCCAAAAAAGAAAATTACTAAGATTCCTTTTATCCGAATGACGCACAAGCGAGCAATGGAAAAATACAAAAGCGACAAGCCTGATTTGAGAAAAAACAAAAAAGACCCTAATGAATTGGCTTTTGCTTTTATTACTGATTTTCCGATGTTTAAGTGGCATGAAAAAGATAAAAAATGGGGAGCCGAGCATCATCCCTTTGTAATGCCACAAACTCAAGATATTAAAAAAATCAAAAAAAACCCAAAAAATATTTTGGCTTTTCAGGACGATTTTGTGCTGAACGGACAGGAAATTGGTGGCGGAAGCATTAGAAATACAAATTTAGATGTTCTGACCGCTATTTTTGAGGTCTTGGGGCATAAAAAAGCGGAAATTAAAAAGAATTTCAAAAATTATTTTGAGGCGTTTAGTTACGGCGTGCCGCCTCACGGGGGAATTGCTCCGGGAATAGATAGATTTTTATCTGTGGTTTTACAGGAACCAAATATTAGAGAAGTAATTGCTTTCCCTAAAACAAGCGATAACAAGGATTTAATGATGGATATACCAAGTGAAGTAACCAACGAACAATTAAAAGAGCTACACATTAAGGTTGTGAAAAAATCTAAACAAAAAAATAATATATGAAATTAATAAAAATTTTTTTACTATCTTTTGTCTCGGGTTTGTTTTTTTGGTACGGGACAAATGCTTTAGGAGAAGACCTGGAAGATTTTTTCTTTGCTCAAATTTCCTATCCTGTACAGGAAATTTTTTTTTCTATACCACCCAAAGATAAGAAGCCTCGAATACCGGTGTCAGTCCTTGATATTAAAGCAAAGTCTGTTTTTTCAGTTAAAATTGATAAAAGAGGAAGACAGGAAATTTTTTACGAGAAAAACAGCGATAAGGTTTTACCAATTGCTTCGCTAAGCAAGTTAATGACTGCTTTGATTGTTTTCAGATATCCGGAATATTATGATTTTTCGAAACCCATTACTATATCCAAGCAAGCAGTGGCGCAGGAGGAAAGTTTTGGCGCGCTCAAATACGGCGAGAAAATTTCAATTGATGATTTACTACATATTACGCTTATAGAATCCAGTAACGATGCTGCTTATGCTTTAAGCGAGATAATAAGCAGGGGAACGGATATAGAACCAAAAAAACGAGCAGAGCCGTTTATAGGTTTAATGAATTTAGAAATAGAAAAAAAATTAGGACTTAAAAATACAAAATTAGTAAATCCTACTGGCCTTGACCCGGAAAATTTAGAACTTCCAAAAAATATTTCCTGTGCCAAAGATTTAATAAAAATGAGCAGTTTTATACTTCAAAAATATCCAAAAATCTTTGAGATTTCTTCTAAATTGTCTTATGAGGTTTTAGATAATTCTGGCAATCCACACCATTTAGTTATAAATACAAATAAACTTCTAGACCCCTATTCTGAGATTTGCGCTAATGATGAAGATTGGCAAAAAATAATTCCAAATATTATTGGAGGAAAAACCGGTTATACGCAGGAAGCAGGAGGATGTATGATTTTATTACTAAAAGATAAAAAGGGAAACCATTTTATCAATGTGATTTTAGGCGCGAACAACCAAGAATCCCGATTTGAGGAAATGAAAAAATTAGTAAAACGAGTTTCTGAAATATAATTTTGAAATATCGCTATGACTTTATTTACTTTCAACATAATTAAAATTTTTTTGATTTCTTCTTTTTCTGCCATTATAGCCATTTTCCTGGCTCCAATTTTAATTAAATTTTTATACAAAATTAAATTTTGGAAAAAACAAGCCAGAACCAAAACTATTACTGGAGATGAAGCAAAAGTTTTTTACTCCCTGCACAAAATTCGGGAAACTACTGTGCCGAGGGGCGGGGGACTAATGATTTGGATTTCGGTTCTTGTTGTGTTTGTTATATTTTTTTTAGCAAGTAGGTTTACAGATATTTGGTGGTTGAAATCCCTGAATTTTTTATCACGAGGAGAAACCTGGCTGCCCCTGTTCACTTTAATAACCGCTTCTTTGGTTGGGCTGTCAGATGATATTTTGCAGGTTTTCGGAAAAGGAAAATATATTGCGGGCGGTATGGCTTTTAAGAGACGGATGTTGATAGTGGTTCTTATTGGCGGAATTGGCGCTTGGTGGTTTTTTTGTAAATTGGGCTGGGATTCTATTCATATTCCATTATTGGGTGACTTTTCTTTAGGCATTTGGTATGTGTTTTTATTTATTATTACTACGCTTGCGTGCTGGAGCAGTGGCGTAATTGATGGAATAGACGGCTTGGCTGGCGGCACTTTTGCGTCAATTTTCGGCGCTTTTTCTATTATTGCTTTTTCCCAGGGAAAAGTTGACTTAGCCGCATTCTGTATTGCCATAGTAGGAGTATTATTTGCTTTTTTATGGTTTAATATTCCGCCGGCAAAATTTTATATGGGAGAGACCGGGATATTAGGTCTGACCACCACTTTAGCAGTAGTAGCGTTTTTAACAGATTCCTTAATTGTCCTTCCTATAATTGGAGGACTATTAGTAATTGAGGTTGCTTCGGTAATTTTACAGCTCTTGTCTAAAAAATTCAGAAAAAAGAAAATCTGGCTTTCAACGCCTATCCATCACCATCTTGAAGCAATTGGCTGGAAACCGGAACAAATCACAATGCGATTTTGGATAATTGGCATTGTCTTGGCAATCATCGGCACCGCCATCCGCCTGCTCGGTTGATTTTATCTTTTAATGTCATTGCGAGCGAAGCGAAGCAATCTCAACCTATTGATAAATCTTCAAAGATATGCTAAAAAGAAACCAGAGATGATGAAAAACTCATCAAATTTAAAAAGAGAATAATATAAAGAAATAGGAGGTGAAAAAGAATGAAAAATGAAAACAAGATTACGATAGTGCAAATTGTAGTGATTGCTCTTTTTATATTAGCAATACCAGCGACAACAAGTTATGTCTACGAAGAAAGGGAAGTAACGCTACCGATTAAAAAAGAGATAGAAAGAGGCATTGAAGTCAAAGACATAGAAAACAAATTCGTGGTGATGAAACACATTGGTCTTGGCGGCGGAGGAGCAGGAGGATTAGGCGCGCCAGAGATAAAATGCAAAAACGCTAATCAGTTTATTGAATTGGTAGAACCAAATGAAACAATCTATGTTGATTTTGAAGTAACTGAATATTGTTTTCAACCAACATGCACATACGGAAATAATTTAGAGAAAACATATTGGGCTTTTATTGAAAACAGGGCTGGGATAATGAGTTATACTGATACATACCGATATATAGAAAAACCAGATTCCTTTTGGTTTGCAAGAGCGTTTAACATAAAAAGCCACGATTCCGATTCAATAGTTTTCGTAAAAGACAATTGGTTAACAGTTATTGGGTTGCTGACTCTAATTGAAACTATTATTCTATTTTTCGGAAAAATGGTGGCAAACAAAATAGAATACAATGAATGGCTTGGTTTTTGCTAGTAATCCTATTGATTCCAAAAAAAAAGAAACATAATACAAAGATCTAGTTCTAAACTAGATCTTATTTTTTTGCTTTCACAAAAATTTTAAGTTATAATAAAATAGGTCGTAATTAAAAAAAAACAAGTTTCACTCCTATAGACAGTTGCACAGTTGCAACTGTGCGTAGGAGTGAAATCTATAATATGTAATATGGCTAAATTTCGTTTAAATAATCTACCAAAAGAAAAAAGGATTCAGATGATAGCTGAATTTTACGATACAATAGATTCTTTGAAAAGCAGGGAAGAAGTTCGCTTTTTTTTCAGGGATTTGTTAACTCCGGATGAAATCGCTATGTTAATGAGAAGAGTAGAAGTGGCTGCTTTAATTTTGGCAGATTTTTCTTACCAGCAAATAGAGGATCTACTTAATGTTGGCGGAGACAAAATCAATAATGTTCAAAAATCTTTAACTAATCACGGAGAAGGCTATAAGGTTGCGATAAAAAGATTATTACAGATTAGAAAAGAGAGAATTAAAAAAATTAAAAAAATGGAAAAAGATTATCATAAATCTACTTTTGAAAAACTGAAAAAGAAACACCCGCTTCATTTTTTGTTATTTAATCTCGTTGATGAAATGGGAGAACTTTTGAGCGAGGAAAAACTTAAAAATCTCAAAGACGAGGATGTGCTATTATCTACGCCCTCAATTAAAAGTAAGCATAATAGTAAATCCACCAAAGGATAAATTTATTAATTATGGAACACTCCTATAGACAGTTGCACAGTTGCAACTGTGCGTAGGAGTGGTTCTATGGTTTTATGAAAAAGGTTGATGTTTTGAGAAAAAAATATCCAAGATTTGTTTATGAGGGATATTCATATAAGATATCTAACAAGAAAAAAGCGGGTAAAATTACCGCGGATTTAGAAATTTTTTTTGATTTCAAAATCGTGCCATACTACGAGAACACTTCTCGTAGTGTTTATTTTCAGCCGAAAATAATTGTAAAAAATGTTGACAAAAAACGATTAGAGTTAATGGGGGATAGAGTATTGGATAATTTTGTGTTTCATTTAGGTTTAATGGAAATTCCCAGTTATTGGAAGGCGACTTGTTCGCCAGAAATTGAAATCAAAACCGGTTATTTAGATAAAAATCAAATCAAATGGTGGAAAGATTTTATTCTAAATGGAATGGGGCAATTTTTTTACGAAAACAAGATTGACTTCCGAAAACCAAATTTTCTAAAAATTATTCCAAACCAAATAACAGAGTTTAGAGGAGACCCGTTCTCCCCCAAATTGGGGGAGAACGGGTCTCCCTCAACTTTGGTATTAACGAAAAATAAATTTTTAATTCCAATAGGCGAGGGAAAGGATTCTATTGTTACCTTGGAACTAATTAAAAATGAGTTGTTCAAAAAAAAATCATTAAGAAAGCAATTAAATTGTTTTATCGTTAATCCAAAAAAAACGCATTTCAAAATTTTGAAAATAGCCGGGATTAATAACCCTATTATTGTAGAGCGAAAGATTGACCCTCTTTTGCCAAAATTAAATCAAAAAGGGTTTTTGAACGGCCACACTCCGATAACCGCAGTAATTTCTAATTTATCGGTTTTCGCCGCGGTTTTATTCGGGTTTGAAAATATAGCCCTGTCCTGTGAGAAAAGCGCAAATGAGGGAAATATAAAATATCTCGGAAAAACAATAAATCATCAATGGTCTAAAAGTTTTGAATTTGAGCAAAAATTTAGAAAATATATTGTAAAATATCTTGCCAAAAATATAAATTATTTTAGTTTAATAAGGCCGTTATATGAAGTCCAGATCGCTAAAATTTTCTCTCAATTCCCTCAATATTTTCCTGTATTTTTAAGTTGTAATGAAGCCAGAAAAACAAAATCCTGGACCAAAAAACCAACAGGCAAATGGTGCGGAAAGTGCTCAAAATGCTTATTTGTTTTTACAATTTTATATCCTTTTCTAAAAGAAAAAAAACTAATTAAAATTTTTGGAAAAAATCTTTTTGAAAAAAAAGAATTATTGCCAATAATGAAAGAGTTGATAGGGGAGAGTAAATGCAAGCCCCTTGAGTGTATAGGCACAAAAAAAGAATGTTTAATTGCTTTTTATCTAAGCTGGCAATTTGCCATAGGTGGTACCTATGGCAAATTGCCATTTCTTTTAAGGTATTTTGAAAAGGAAATTCTGCAAAAATATCCAGATATGAAAAAACAATCAAAAAGAATATTAAATTCAAGGAATAAACAAAATAATCTTCCTAAAAAATTTGACAAAGTTTTATTAAAAGCATATCATAAATGAAACAGTTATTTTAATTAAAAAAAAGGGGTGGTAAGAATGGGAAAAGAAAAAAAGGAAGAATTGAGCATAGAAGGCATAGAAGCGCTTTATCAGATATGCTACTTCCAAGAGAGATTCAAGGAATTTTCTGGAACAGAAATTGTTGAAAATATCCATTATTTATACAACATGGGATTAGTAGACATACACAGCCATCATTTAATGGAGCGCTGCAGTCTTCTTTTGCTCACCGAAAAAGGCAAAACATTTTTGGCATTAGCGTTTAGGGCATTAGTAGAAAAAGCAAAACAAGACAACGCCAAGCAAGGTGATAACAAGTAAAGACAGGAACAAGTTGTTCCTTCTTTTTTTTGACCTTTGGGTGATTTTGGAGTATCATAAAAAAATGAACCCCGTTAGAAATTCGTTTATTAAATTTGTTTAAATATTCTAATGGGGATAATCAGAAAATTTATTATGGCAAAAAAAGAAGTTATTTCTAACGGGGTGAAATTAGATGAACTGAAAAACAAAAAAATATTGATTTTGGGCTTAGGTAAAGAGGGGATAGATAATTTTAAATTTTTAAGGAAAATGTTTCCAGATAAGATTTTAGGATTGGCAGATAAAAAAGAATTTTCAATTTTAATCAAAAAAGATAAAAAAATCAAATTGCATCTCGGAAAAAATTACCTTAAGTCCCTGAAAAAATATGATATAATAATAAAATCACCGGGGATTTCTCCAAAAATAATTAAACCGTTTTTAACTAAAAATCAAAGGATTACTTCCCAAACCGAAATTTTTTTTGGAAATTGCCGAGAAAAAATTGTAGGCATTACCGGAACTAAAGGGAAAAGCACCACGGCATCTTTAATTTACGAAATTCTAAAAAAAGCAGGGATTAAATCGCATCTTGTTGGTAATATTGGAAAGCCGGTTTTATCTTATTTACAAGCTGCCAAGCCCGATGATATTTTTGTTTATGAATTATCTTCCCATCAATTATATGGTATTAAACAAAGTCCTCATATTGCGATTTTTTTGAATATTTATCCGGAACATCTTGATTATTACAAAAATTTTAAGGATTATATTAAAGCAAAAGCGAATATCGCTAAATATCAAACAAAAAATGATTATTTGATTTACAATTCAAAAGACAAAATTGTTAAAAAAATCGCTGAAAACACAAAAGCCAAAAAAATTCAAATAATTGGCAAGTATAATTTATTAAATATAGCGGCAGCTGTTGCTGTGGCAGAAATTTTTCATATTTCATCAAAAATAATTGCCAAAGCCATTAAAGAATTTAAGCCCTTACCTCATCGCTTAGAGTTTATTGGAACCTATAAAAAAATAAAATTTTACAATGATTCTTTGTCTACTATTCCGGAAGCAACAATTTCAGCCATAGAAGCATTAGGAAAAGATGTCCAAACAATAATTTTAGGTGGCTTTGACAGGGGATTGGATTTTACTAAATTGACTGAAAAGATATTAAAAAGTAGAGTTAAAACAATAATTTTATTTCCAACAACTGGCGAAAAAATTTGGCAAAAGATTTTATCACAAAAAAAGAATAATTTGCCAAAACATTTTTTTACGAACAATATGAAAGAAGCCGTGAGATTGGCTTTTCAAAATACTCAAAAAGGAAAAATTTGTCTTTTATCTCCGGCTTCTCCAAGTTTTGGCATTTTTAAGGATTACAAGCATAGGGGAGATTTATTTAAAAAATATGTGAAATCCCACACCTTTTAGAGACAGGCTTCGCCTTTCGGCACAAAGTGCAGTCTCTAAAAGGTGTGGGATGAAAAATGACACTGATTAGATTGGATAAGAAAAATATGGTATAATGAAAATAATGAAAAGCATAAAACACCAACGTCCTGATTATATCTTATTAGGTATTGTCGCTGTATTGATAATATTAGGCGTACTAATCTTGGCTGGAATTTCCGCTCCTTTATCTCAACAGAAATTTGGCAATACCACTAACTTTTTATTTCATCAAATTATTTTTGGTTTAATTGTCGGAATTATAGGCGCTTTTATAGTTTTCAAAATTCCCATATCATATCTAAAAAAATGGTCCCCGACACTGCTCTTAATAAATTTATTTTTTCTTGTATTGGTTTTTCTGCCGATAATTGGTATTAGTTTTAGAGGGGCAAGCCGCTGGATTAATTTGGGTTTTATTTCTTTTCAGCCCTCTGAATTTTTAAAAATTACTTTTATTCTTTATTTAGCCAGTTGGCTGGCAACAAGATTTGAAAAAGGCAAAACAAAAAAATATGAAACCTTGCTTCCATTTTTAATAATTATTGCTTTTATAGGTCTGTTTTTAATCCTTCAGCCAGATGCCAGCACTTTGGGAATAATTGCTTTAGTAGCAGGAATGATGTATTTTTCAATAGGAAGTCCGCTCTGGCACATTGTTTTAATAGGTTTAATTGGAATGAGTAGTTTAATTTTTTTAATAAAAACCGCTCCTTACAGAATGAATCGATTTTTGGTTTTTTTAAATCCTGAAATTGATCCTATGGGAAAAGGGTATCAACTTAAACAGTCCTTAATTGCTATTGGTTCAGGAGGGCTATTGGGGGTAGGTTTAGGTTGGTCGCGCCAGAAATTTGTTTTCTTGCCAGAATCAATGTCTGACTCGGTCTTTTCAATATTATCCGAAGAAATAGGTTTTGTGGGAGGATTTTTCTTGGTTTCTTTTTTTCTCTTTTTTTTATGGAGAGGAATAAAAATTTCAAAAATGGCTTCCGATAAATTTTGCGCGCTCACTGCTTTGGGAATTTGTTCTTGGATTACTCTTCAGGCATTTATAAATATGGGTGCTATGGTGGGAATTTTACCTTTAACCGGCATTCCTTTACCGTTTATTAGTTATGGCGG
>DAOWLG010000064.1 GCA_030643485.1 Candidatus Nealsoniibacteriota bacterium
ATTGTTACCGGAATGAGTTTATTAAAAAAATATGGGGAAGATATTAGAATTATTAAGCGGGACGGCTTTAAGATTACTTGCGTTATTCCCATGTTCAAAGAGAACGCGCGGGACAGCGGAGCCGAGATGACTAAATCCTACGGCAGGGTTATGATTGGCATTGCCAATGCTTTTGAAAAAATAAAGCCGAATCTTGTTTTATGCGGATTTGACATCGGAGCCAATTTTGCCGCGGCTGTTGTTGGCGCTCATATGAATATCCCGGTCGCGCATATTCAGGGCGGAGAAATAACCGGCGGCATTGACGAACCTATAAGGCACGCTACTTCAAAATTCGCTCATATTCATTTTCCGTCCACTAAAAGAGCGGCTGATCGCCTTAAAAAAATGGGCGAAAACCCAAAATTTATTTTTGTTGTCGGCTGTCCTTCTGTTGACACTCTTTTACAATCTCCTGTTATGTCGAAAAAGAAAATTATGAAATTGCTTTGCCTTGACTCAAAACAGCCATATTTGCTGATAGTCCAACACCCAATAATAACTGAAATCGATAAGACAAAATACCAGATAACTCAGACATTGGAAGCGATTAAAGAAGTCGGGGTTCAAGCAATTATTATTTATCCAAATAATGACGCTGGAACAAAAGCAATAATTTCCGGAATTAAGGGTTCCTCTATCCGCTATGTGAAAAGTTTTCCTCCTGAGGTCTTTACCAATGTGTTGCGTTATTGCTCGGCGCTGGTCGGGAATTCTTCCACCGGCATCCATGAAACAGCGACCCTTCATATTCCGACAATAAATATAGGCACTCGCCAGCAGGGTAGGGAACGTTCAAGAAATGTTATTGATGTTGGCTATTCAAAAAATGAAATTGCGCAAGGAATAAGAAAAGCTCTTTATGATAAAAAATTTAGAAAAATTGTTAAAAAGGTTAAAAATCCCTACGGCAAAGGCAATTCCGCTGAATTAATTGTAAGAATTTTAAAAAAAATGGATTTCAACAATGTTCCTTTGCAAAAAAGATTTTATGAATAAAATCAATAAAAGAAAAAGAATACTTGTTTGCGGCGGAACCGGATTTATCGGACAGAGATTGGTGAAAACGCTTGAAAAACAAGGGAGGCGCGTCAATCTCTTAGAAGGGGATATTCAAAGGAAAAAAGATATAGAATCTGCGTTAAAGAAATCAGATATCGCAATAAATTTAGTGGGTTCGTTTGACAAAGATATTTTTTTATTGAACGCGTTAAGCAATGTAAATTTTTTAAAAGCATGCGGGAAATTTAATATAGAAAAAGTAATTTTTACTTCTTCTCAATCTGTCTACGGAGAATATTCAGGCAAGTTGTTTATTGAATCCGCGCGCCCTGAGCCGCTCACGGAATATGGGTTGTCAAAATATTTAGGCGAGGAGATTTATAGATTTTATTCAAATAGATACAATATACCAAGCATTATTCTCCGCTTGTCAAATGTCTACGGACCCGGGCAAAAAAAAGGCGTGGTGTTAAATTTTTTCAATAATATCCTAAGAGGCAAGCCTGTAAAAATTAAAGGAGACGGGAAACAGAAGAGAGATTTTTTGTATATTGACGATGCGGTTAATAGCATTATCAGAAGCATAGATTATGAGCCAAAAAATTTTGATATTTTTAATGTCTGCGGAGAAAAAGCGCGCAATCTGTTAGAGCTTGTTTCTTTAATTGAACAAAAACTTAACAAAAAAGCAAAAAAAGAGTTTGTGGAATTCAAGTGGGAAGATGTTAACAGTATGTGTTCCAATTGTCAGAAAGCCAAACGTTTTTTGAAATATAAATCAAAAACAACGTTTGAAAAAGGAATTGAAGAAATTAAAAAATATTATGAATTGTTATCTTTGCAATAGTTCCAAACTGAAAGTTATAAGAACAAGGTTGCGTTATAATGTAAAGAGAAATGTTCTTGAATGCCAGGAATGCGGTCTTGTTTTTTTAGAGCCCAAAGAAATAGATTTGAAAGATTTTTATAATAATAAGTACAGAAAACTTTATACACCG
>DAOWLG010000053.1 GCA_030643485.1 Candidatus Nealsoniibacteriota bacterium
ATATTGGAATAAATATATAGCTAAAACTTCTAAAAACACCGTTGATAAAGAATTAAAGAAAAGTATTTTAACTGTTTTTCAAAAATTAAATAAAAAACATCCAAAAAGAAAAGATGATTTAATATCTGTTATATTGGCTTGCACCTTTATTCGTTTTTTAGAGGATAGAGATTTATCTGGTATTAAAACAAAACTTATAGATGCTTTAAAGTCAAGAAAAGAAACCGTTGCTTTATTTAATAAATACAATAAATTACACAATGGTATCTTATTTAAGAATGATGTCCTATCTGTTCTTAGTGATAATTCTTGTAAAATATTGAAGGCTTTTTTAAAAAATGATTTATTTGATCAAAAAAAGTTATTTCGTTTTGACTTTAAACATATACCAATTGAATTGATAAGTAATATTTATCAAGAATTATTAACTAAAAAATTGGGCGCGAAACAAAAGAAAAATCAAGGTGTTGCGTATACTCCTCCAAAGTTGGCTAATTATGTAACTAAGCAAGTATTTAAACAATTAGATAAAAAATTTAATGGTCAAGACTTTTCAAACATAAAAATAGGAGATTTATCTACCGGTTCTGGAATTTTTTTAGTTCTGTCTTTTAGGGAACTTTTAAAACCAGAAAGATTGGGTGCGAAAACTTTTGAAGAAATGAAAAATATTTTAGAAAATTCTTTTTATGGAATGGATTTAGATAAGTCGGCTATTAACATAACAATTTTCAGTTTATATGTTGAATTATTAGAAAATGAAAAGGAAAATAAAAGATTATCTTTTAAAAATAAATTTCCTATTTTGAAAAATATAGAAAAGCAGAATATGCTTGAATATTATAAAAAAGAGAATTTTTTTGATTTAGTTATTGGTAATCCGCCGTGGAAATCTAGAGATGCTGATAGTTTTAAAAAAATAGAAAATAGAAAATTTAGTAAAGATATTGGTAATAAAGAACTATCACAAATATTTGTTCATATTGGTTTGGAAAAATTAAAAAATGAGGGAATATTGGCTATGATTTTACCGACCGCAACTTTTTATAATAGAACTTCTTTCAATTTCAGGAATTCAATATTGACAAGTTCTATCATTAAGGAATTTGTTGATTTTTCGCCTATTAGGAATTGCGTTTTTGAAAAAGGTGTTGAGGCAAGTGTTATTGTTGTTGAAAAAAAAGAAAAAAATAATAGTTCTTATGTTATGCCGTTAAGAAGGGTTATAAATAAAGCTGATTATTTGTATTTTAATCATGTTTCTGGAAATACTAATAATATTGATAGTAATTTTTTACTATCAAGAAATGATTCTTGGCAAATCGCTATAAGGGGTGGAAATATAGCAGTATTGTTTATTGATAGGTTAGATAGAGATTTTGTGTCCATAGGAAAATGTAAGAAAAATAAGAAAAATGAATTAGTGATAGGAACAGGATATCAAATTAAAAAAAAGACAAAAAATAAATTTGTTTCGAAATATTTTTCAAAAGAATTTTCAAAAGAATTATTTTTGTGCGAGCGAGGTGAAATAGTTAAAAAATTTACCAATTTTAAAAAAACAGGAAAAGGACATATATTACTTAATCCAATATTTTTCAATGAATGCATTATTGTTTCTAATAGTTATAAATATAACAAAGGAATGGTTTCCAAGTATCTTCCTAAAAAAGAGAGCAGGGCTATTAGCGGTGATTTTAATATTATTTATGCTAAAGATAAAAAATTACTCAGTTTTTTGTATGCTTTATTAAAATCAAGATTAAGTGAATTTATAATAAGTATTATTGGTGCAAAAACATCTTTGATAGACAAGGAAAGAAGAGATCCAAAAATACAAAAAATAGATGTAGGTAAACTTTTTATTCCAAAAGATTATTTGAAATATAAGAGCGTTATTAGGTTGGGAGAAAAATTGATTAAGAAAGAATCCAATATCTTGCCACAAAACAAAATTGATAAAGAAATTGAAAAAGCATATAAAATTAGCAACTTAGAGAAAAAAGTTATAAAACAATGGGAAATAATGACGAAAAGAAAAAAAATAAGTAGTGATAATTTAAAAAATTATCAGCGTGGTTTTGAATGTATGTTGGGCAGTTACAATTTGCCAAAACCTAAAAAATGGAATTCCAGTTCCCAAATTAGAAATGGAGTAGAGATTATTTCTTTTTCAGAAAATAATATATTACTACAAATAAACAATGACAAGATTAAGAAAATTAAGCAAAAAATAAATAATATAGTAATCGCCAAAGAAGAAATGGAGCATGAATTTATAACCGATAGTCAATGTATAATTATGCGTAGAAAAGAAAATAATTATGGCTTTTTGACTGGTTTACTAGATGCCGAATTAATATTAAGCTCTTTATAGTTTTATGATAGAAAAAAAGTTGAAAAAATTATTTAGGAAAAACTTTTTTGAAAAATGCTGTAGATTAATTTGTGAATTTAAACCTGACAATAAACCAAAATATTTAATTGACAAAAAGTATAAAAATAATAAACCAGAAGATCTTGTTACTTATTTTAACTATGTTGAAAAAATAAAACAGATTGCATACGAAAGAAAAATAAATATTGAGTGTGGATCAAATCAAAAATCAGGAAATAATTATAAATTTAAAAATCCAGATATTACATTTTCAAATTTAAGTAATAGTATGAGAACTTTTTTTGAGTGTAAAATATTAGGTGAGAATTCAAAATATATTAGCAATGGCATTAAAAGATTTATAGTCGAAGATTATGGATTCCCAGCTATGCCTTTTTACGGAATGCTTGGATATGTAAAAGACGATTCAGCAATCAATAAGCATAAAAAATTAAAGAGAAGCATTGAAAATAAAAAGAAATCTATAAATCTAATAAATCAAAATTTAATAAAAAATAGTAACAACGAAGTAATATTTAAAACAAGGCATAAAACTAATAAAAGCATATATAATAAAAAAATCTTTATGGTTCATATTTTACATTCATGGGATTAAAAGTTTATTTTTAGAGGATAATTCTTTGTTTGAAAACTGTTAATTTGCGAGTCAAAAAACCAAGTGCCAAAACATAAACTCAAAAAATTTGAGAGGAGTAAAATGAAATGAAAAATAAGCTAAAATTTATTAGTATAGTTATTGGTGTTGCAGTTTTGGTTTTAGTGGGTTTTGGGTTGGGGAGGTGGTCGCTGCCTTCAAAGGATGTTGATAGAGAAATCAGCCCTCCGGAACAAACAAGATTGGCTATAGTTACTTATGTTATTGACGGAGATACCATTGAAGTAGATGGAAAAGAGAGGGTTCGTTATTTGGGAATAAATACTCCGGAATCAGGCCGTCCATATTTTACTGAAGCCACCAATGAAAATAAAAAGTTAGTGGATGAGAAAGAAATTAAATTAGAACTTGATGTTCAGACCAAAGACAAATATAACCGAACCTTAGCGTATGTTTGGGTAGGGAAGACAATGGTTAATTTAGAATTAGTCCGTAGAGGGTTTGCCAATATTTATACCTTTCCGCCAAATGTGAAGTATAAAGAGCAGTTTTTAGAAGCTGAACGAGAAGCCAAAGAAAATTGTAGAGGCCTTTGGTATCCTTGTAAAATTACTGGCGCTGAAAATGGAATTGAAATCGTCAATATTAATGCTGACGCTCCTGGGGATGACAATGAGAATAAAAATGGAGAGTGGGTAGAGATTAAGAACCAAGAAGAAAATTCGGTTAGTATGACAAATTGGACAATAAAAGACGAAGCTAATCATATCTATACTTTTACTGATTTTATTTTACTTCCAGATAAAAGCGTATTTATTTACTCCGGTTGCGGTATTGATACTCAAGAAAAACTCTATTGGCAATGTCCTGAAGGCGAATACGCTATTTGGAATAATTCAGGCGATACAGCCTTTTTAAGAGACGCCAGCGGAAATTTAGTAGATAGTTATAAATATTAAAAAAAAATGATAAATCAAAATTTAAGTCGAAGTTGAGAAAAGGGAAAATGTTTATGGTAAAGAGAAATTCTCAAGCTTATGTGATAAAAATTTATTGTATGAAATGCAAAACTCTTCTTTATAGATACAGAAAGGAGGGGCAGGGGCATTTAGTGAAATGTTATAAAGATGGGATTATTGAAGATAATACAAAAAAGGATTTAAGATGTCCTAAATGTAAACAGTTATTTGCAAGAGAAACTGTGTACCATAATCGGCAAGCCAATAAAATAATTCAAGGAAAAATTTATGTGGGGAGATAAAAAAAGGTAGATAAAATAATATGAAAATCACTATTATTTACGACAACACTGCTTTTAGGAAAGACCTTCAAGCTGATTGGGGGTTTGCGGCTTTAGTTGAGATAGAAAATACTCCAAAGATTTTATTTGATACTGGTGGAAACGGAAGAATCTTACTCGGCAATATGGAAAAATTGGGGATTGACCCAGGTTCAATTGATGAAGTTTTTATTTCTCATTCTCATTTTGACCACACTGGCGGGCTTTCTGATTTTTTAAATGTAAATAAAAGAGCCAAAATTTATATTCCTCCTTCCTTTCATGGATTAAAAAATAGAGAAGTTATTATTATAGAGAAACCAACAAAAATTCACGAAAATGTATTTTCTACCGGCGAGTTGGATGGAATAGAGCAGAGCATGGGAGTAATAACCGATAAAGGAATTGTTTTAATCGTTGGTTGCTCTCATCCTTATATGGGGCACATTTTAGATAAAGCCAAACAATTTGGCAAACTATATGCAATTATTGGCGGGATGCATGGATTTTCTGAATTTGAACTATTTAAAGATTTAGAACTAATCTGCCCTACTCACTGCACCCAGAACAAAGCTGAATTGAAGAAATTGTATCCTCAAAGATACATCGAAGGGGGAGCAGGCCGGGTAGTAGAAATTTGACAAGTGTTTTGCAAAGCAAAACACAAAATTGCCGAACCCCGTAGTAGAATTTCAACTCGCTTCGCGAAAATAGTTTTCTGAAAGAAAACTTGTTGAAATTTCACTACAGGGGAAGGCAGTCAAATTTTCACTACGCGGCAGGAAAAATAATTGAAATATGACTCAGCTTCAAACCGCTATAAAAAATCAAATTGCAAAAAAGATAAGATATGTCGCCTCCCACGAAGATGTGAGTGTTAATTTTTTGAAAGAAAAAATCGCAAAAGGTTTAGTTGTTATTCCGGCAAATATCAATCACAAAAATCTAAAGCCAATCGGGATCGGCGCTGATTTAAAAATTAAAGTTAATGCTAATATTGGCACTTCGCCGCTGAAATTAGATTTAAAAACAGAATTATTAAAATTAAAAGCAGCTATTGAGTCAGGGGCAGACACAGTAATGGATTTAAGCACAGGCGGTAATTTGGACAAAATAAGAAAAAAGATAATTGAAAAATGCTCTGTTCCGCTTGGCACCGTTCCTATCTATCAGGCAGCGATAGAGGCAGGGAAGATAGAAAAGATGAATATAGATATTTATCTTAAAGTGCTGGAGAAACACGCTCAAGATGGTGTTGATTTCGTTACGGTTCA
>DAOWLG010000026.1 GCA_030643485.1 Candidatus Nealsoniibacteriota bacterium
ACGAATAGACGGAACCACCACAATCGCTGCTACTATTAAAAAAATCCATAGAAGCGGCGACGACATTACATTGCCATTATCTCCATCCGAAACCGGAAACGTTGGCAATTCGAAAGCGCTGCTCACTGATATTCCAAAAATAGAGAATATCGCAATCATTGCTATTACTATCCCAAATCTATTATTTTTTTCCATTCTTCTTTTTCTCCTTTCTTGCTTTCTCTTATTCGTTTTATGGCTTCATCAGAATCCAATTTTATGAATCCTTTAGCCAAAACAATGTTTAAGTAATTAAGCGCTGTTTTGGCTAAAGCATTGTTTATTAAAGGTCAAAATTTTCCAATTACATTATCATAATAATAGTATAGCGTTTGTTCAAAATTTTGTCAACAAAAAATGAAGCCCAGACCTTTTTGGTAAGGTATTAAACCCCGCCCAAAGGATTTATATCCCCCCACCGCTTAATAGTGGGGTATTAAAAAGTAAGTCTGGGCTACATTTTCTGCGTTCGCTCGCAAGACAAACAAACTTCGCTTCGCTCGTTTGTTTGTCTTGTCTCGCTTTACTTGAAAATAAAAAATATTCAGTAATGAATATTTTTTGTAATTTGAGATTGCTTCGCTCGCTCCTTTCAGTCGCTCGCTCGCAATGACAGATATAGATGTTTCAAGTTTTATGTTTCATATTCCATGTTTTATGAATCCTCCACGACTTCTTCAATCTCGTTGCAGATGATTTTTGGTACGCCGTCGCGGTTGTCCACTTTGCCTTTGACCATTACAATTTTATTTTCCTGAAAAATATCAGGGTTTTGTTCAATCAGCGAGGGAAAGACCACTAATTCAATTTTATTGGTTTGGTCTTCTAATTTTGCGAAAAGCATTGGCTTGCCGGTTTTAGTTGTAATTTTTTTTATTGAAGAAATAATACCGCCGATTTTTACAAACTTACCGCTTATATCCTGTGAAATTTTTACCAAAGGCAGAACGGTTTTTCCGAAGATATTTTTGAAATCTTCCAAAGGGTGGCTGGAAATATAAAGCCCTAAAAGTTCTTTTTCCCAGTTGAGTTTTTCTTTTTTAGAAGCGGGCGGAGCAGGGGAGAGCCGCAAGCCGTTATTATTATTATTTTGTTTTTCATTAGGCAAGGCGTCAAAAAGCCCTTTCTGTCCATTGGCTTTATTCCTTTGCAATTCCCGGCTCCATTCTAACAATTTTTCCAGGTTTTGTAAAAGCGTATTTCTTTCTTCAAATTTATCAAACGCGCCGGTTTTTATCAATGCGTCCATAGATTTTTTATTAAGATCTTTGGAAGCGACTCTGTCCATAAAGTCAGCAATGGATTTGAACTCACCCTGCTTTTTTCTTTCTTCAACGATTGCGTCCACTACATTATGGCCTACATTTTTAATCGCAAGCAAGCCGAATCTTATCTTGTTTTCTTTTGGAATAACGCTGAAATTTCTGAAACTTTCATTGATGTCCGGAGCCAAGACCTCAATCTTCATTCTCTTGCATTCTTCAATCAGGAACGCAATTTTTTCAATATCCTGTTTTTCCGAAGTTAAGACCGCTGCCATAAATTCCACGGGATAATAAACTTTTAGATACGCGGTTCGGTAAGCAATCATTGCGTAAGACGCGGCATGTGCCCTGTTAAAGCCGTATCTGACAAAAGGCAAGATCCATTCCCAGATTTCTTGGGCAATTTCTTTTGTTGTTCCTTGTTTTATCGCACCGTTCACAAATTTTTCTTTTTGTTCCAAAAGGAGTTTTTTAATTTTTTTGCCGACTGCTTTTCTTAAAACATCTGCTTCGGCTAAAGTAAAACCGCACACTTGTTGGGCAATTCGCATAAGTTGTTCCTGATACACCATTATTCCATAAGTATTTTTCAAAATTGGTTCTAATTTTGGGTGAAGGTATTTTACTTTTTCCGGATTGCGTTTGCCTTTGATATAATTGGGAATAAATTGTATAGGTCCCGGCCGATACAAGGAAACCATAGCAATAATGTCTTCAAACTCTGTTGGTTTTAATTGTTTGAGATATCTTTTTATTCCGTCGCTTTCCAATTGAAACACGGATGTGCTTTCTCCTTTTTGCAAGAGTTGATATGTTTTTTCATCATCTAAGGGAATATCTTCTATTTTCAGGGATTTGTTTTGAACTTTGTAAATACGAGTGAGTGTGTCTTCAATAATAGTTAAATTTTTCAAGCCCAAAAGGTCAAGTTTTAATAATCCCAAATCGTCAACGGAATGAAGTTCATATTGGGTAATAATCGCTTCATCGTTTTGAGTAGGACGCTGGAGCGGGACCAGCTCAGTTAATGGCTCTTTTGAAATCACCACGCCACAAGCGTGAGTAGAAGCGTGCCGCGCGCATCCTTCTAATTTTTTAGCCAAGTCAATAAGCCGGGTCGCTTTTTCGTCTGATTGGTAGGTCTCTTTGAATTCGTTAATTTTTTCCAAAGTTTGGTGTAAATTAAATCCAATAGGAATGAGTTTAGCCAGATGGTCGCAGTAAGTATAAGGATATTGCAGCGCTCTCCCCACATCTCTTATTGCCGCGCGCGCGGCCATTGTTCCAAAGGTAATAATTTGCGCCACTTTATCTCTGCCGTATTTTTGGGCAATATAATTTATAACCTCGTCTCTTCTCCAGTCAGTAAAATCAATGTCAAAGTCAGGCATAGACACGCGTTCCGGATTCAAAAAACGTTGAAATATCAATCCGTATTTTATTGGATTAATGTCAGTAATGTTTATGAGATAACACACTAATGAACCGGCGTCGGAACCCCTCCCGGGGCCCACTACAATTCTATTTTCTTTTGCCCATTTTACAAAGTCCTGGACAATAAGAAAAAAGTGCGCAAAATTGGTTTGTTTTATCACTGAAAGTTCATAGTTTAGTCGTTTTCTTGCTTCGTCTTGGTTTGTAATTTGCGTTTTGCGGGTCTCCATACCTTGCTCGCATAATTCTTTTAGGTATTCGTCAGCAGTTTTGTTTTCCGGCAATGGAAAATAGGGGAGTTTGATTCCGCCTAATTTGAATTCAAAATTGCATTGTTCCGCAATTTTTTGAGTATTTTCAAGCGCGCTTGGCGTGTCTTTGAAAAATTCTGCCATTTTTTCCGGAGAATGCATTGAAAAATCATCGGATTTCATAGTCAGCCGTTCCGGGTCGTCTGGTTTAGCGTTGGTGTTTATTAGCATTAAAATATCCTGCGCGTCCGCGTCTTCAGACAGAAGATAATGGCAGTCATTGGTAGCAACTAAAGGAATATCTAATTTTTTGGAAAAGTCAATCAGGATTTTGTTGGCTTTTTCCTGCTGCGGCAAATTTGGATGGTGCTGGATTTCCAGATAAAAATTGCCTTTTCCAAAAATTTTTTGGTATTTAAGAGCCAACTTTTCCGCTTCGTCAATTTTGTTGGCGATAATAAGCTGTGGAATTTTTCCCTGAATGCAGGCGCTCATAGCAATAATCCCTTGGCTGTATTGTTCCAAGAGTTCCTCGTCAATTCTTGGTTTGTAATAAAAGCCCTCCAAATGGGCTTTAGTAACTAATTGAACCAGATTTTTATATCCTTGTTCGTTCTTTGCCAGTAAAACCAGATGATATTTTTTATTGTCAATGTGCGGGCGGCACTGGTCCATTTTTTCATACGCCATATAAACCTCGCAGCCGATAATAGGCTTTATTCCTCGGGCTTTTGCTTTTTTGTAAAATTCTACTGCGCCGTATAAAACGCCGTGGTCAGTAAGAGCAACTGAATCCATACCTGATTTTTTTACATAGTCTAAAAGTTCGTCAATTTTTGGAAGACCGTCCAGTAGGGAGTAGTGGCTATGAACATGAAGATGGGTAAACTTTGACATTAGATCATTGTATCACTTTTTTTTTCCAACGCAAATTTTTCCGCAATTAAATTTGACAAAGTTGGAGGGGGTGTTATGATTTAGATGTAGGTAGTTCTTTGAATTTAAGGTATTGTAAGTAAAAAACGGGAGGTAAAAGGAAAAAAATGAAAAAGATGAAAAAGATAGATATTTTAGGGTGCTATGAGAATACGGAAGAAAAATTTTCAGAGATACCAGAGATAATGACAATTAAGGAATTCGAAAAGAGAACAGCTTTAGCATGGGGAGACACAAAAGATTCTATTTGGTTTTTGGCAAAGTCGTTAGAACAGTTTGAGGAATTCAACAAGTATTTCAAGGGATTTATGGATAGAGGAACTTTTTGGGGATATTACGAGTGGCTCATAGACATAATACGCCAAATTGATGTCGCTATAATAATTCATAAAAAAGATAGGACGATATCTCGTGTCCTTACGGAAAAACGAGATGAATTTAGCCGTTTCTCTTTTGTGGTCATGCGGAGCGTAGAGATGCTACGGTTTTCTTTAGGAATGGACAAAATGTTAGAGACAGTTCAGTTATTAGGAATAGACAAATTAAAAACAAGCCAGATAGATAAAATAACAGAAGAACATTTGATTTTTGCAGAGCAGATAGATAAATTCCATAACAATCAAGTCAGCGAACTTAGAGAATCTTTAGACCGCTGGATGAAAAACAAAAGGGAGATTTAATATGCTCCCTATTTTTTTTATCTTTTTTCTGCTACAATAAAGCAATGAAACAATATAACAATACAACAATTTATCTTTCTGTTATTATTCCCGCTTACAAAGAAGAAAAGCGGATTGTAAATACTTTAAGAGAAATTGATAAATATCTGTCAAGGCAATCTTACAATTACGAAATTATAGTTGTTAATGACGGAGCAAAAGACAAGACAGCGGAAGTTGTAAAAAATATAATGCCGGAGATAAAAAATTTGCGGTTGATTGACAATAAAGGAAATCACGGTAAAGGTTTCGTGGTGAGGCAGGGGATATTACAAGCCAAAGGCAAATATCGCGTGTTCACCGACGCTGACAATTCCACTTCAATTGACCAGATAGAAAAGATGCTGCCCGAGTTTGAAAAAGGGTTGGAAGTGGTTATTGGTTCGCGGGACATTAAGGGTTCAGAGATTGCGGTTCCCCAAGCAGCGTGGAGGATAATGTTGGGCAATATCTTTAATTTGGTTGTTCAGGTAATTTCAGGGCTTTTGGGGATTTGGGATACGCAATGCGGCTTTAAGGGATTTAGCGCCAAAGCAACAGAAGATATTTTTACGAAATGTAAAATTAACCGTTTTGCTTTTGATGTTGAAGTTTTAGTTTTGGCAAAAAAAATGGGCTATAAAATAAAAGAAATTCCAGTGAGATGGATAAATGACCAAGCAAGCACAGTTGGGTTTAAGTCAATGGTAAAAATGCTGATTGAGGTTTTTCAAATTAGATGGAACCTGCTCACTCGCAAATACGAGTGAGCAATTTTCAATGACTAAATTTTCAATTAAAAATTCAAAATTAAAGTTTCCTTCCGAGCTCCGTTTTGACCTTGCGTCAAGGGATTGGGTAATTATTGCAACTGGCAGAGCGCGCAGACCGGAAACTTTTAAGAAAGAAAAACACAAACAAGATGTAGTTTCTCCAAGGGATTGCCCTTTTTGTGATATTTCTACTCAAGGTTTGCCTACTTTGGTTTTTAATAAAGGCAAGGAAATTAAGTTAGCGTCTGATGGTAAAGTTCCTAAAAATTGGACTACTATTGTTATTCCGAATAAATATCCGGCTTTCAGCCCGCATCCGGAATTAAATAAACGCATTGAAGGAGGATTATACGAGTCAATAAACGCAGTTGGTTTTCATGAGGTGGTTATTTCCCGCGACCATAAAAAACATCTTGCGCAATTTTCATCTGCTCAGGTTAAGGAAGTAATTGATGTTTATCAAAAAAGATATTTGGATTTAATGAAAGAAAAATTCGTTAATCATATTTCTATTTTTCACAATCACGGAAAAGAAGCAGGCGCTTCAATCAGCCATCCACATTCTCAAATTATCACCACGCCTCTTATTGACACTGATTTGAAAAGCGCTCTTTTGAATTCCAGAAGATATTTCAAGGCGCGTAAAAAATGTATTTATTGTTTGATGGGCGAATGGGAGAAAAAAAATAAAAAAAGAGTTGTATTTGAAAATAATGGATTTTTGGCGGTTTGTCCTTTTGCTTCCAAGTCCGCGTTTGAAGTAATTATTTCTCCCAAAAAACATCTTCCTTATTTTGAAAGAATTACCGAGAAAGAAAAAAGAGAGTTGGCTGAAGCGTTTCGGGTTGTTTTGAAAAAACTTTACAAGGGTTTAAATAATCCGGCTTACAACTTTTATCTTCGTACCGCGCCTTGCGACAACAAAAAATATGACTATTATCACTGGCACTGGACTATTTTGCCAAAGACCTCAATCTGGGCAGGATTTGAAATTGGCACTGAAATGGAGATTTCCACTATTGAGCCGGAAAAAGCCGCAGAGTATTTACGAAAACAATGATTATCACTCGGGAAGTAATTTTAGGAAGCACCCGTAGGAGACGTTCGCTCGCTTCCAGCGAGCTCGCTCACTCAGTTTTCGGCAAAATTTTGTCAGAGCGAAGCTCTGACAAACCAAGCAATTTTGCCTCAAAGTGCTCCTACGGATGCTTCTAAAATTACTTCCCTTCCTTTATACTTAATTAATGTTATTAGAACTTCAAACATTTTTAATCGCGATGGCGCCGATTGGTGAATTGCGCGCGTCTATTCCTATTGCCTTGGAGATTTATCATTTGCCAGTGTGGTCGGCTTTTCTGTTTTCAATTTTGGGGAATATGGTACCGGTCGTTTTTTTACTTTTATTGCTTGGCCCGGGTTCCAAATATCTAAGCCACCGCTTTTACAAATTTAACCGTTTCTTTGTTTGGCTTTTTGAGAGAAACAGAAATAATCACAAGAAAAAATTTGAGCATTGGAAAGAACTCGCCTTGGTAATTTTGGTAGCAATCCCTCTTCCGTTCACCGGCGCGTGGACCGGCTCAATTTGCGCTTTTATTTTTAGGATACCATTCAAAAAAGCCCTGCCCTTGATATTTTTAGGCGTTTTAATTGCAGGCATTATAGTTACGGCAATAAGTTTAAGTGTGTTCCAAACATAAGCCAAATCAAGGCCCGTCCTTGACCAATCTGGTCAAGGACGGGCCTTGACCAGCTTTGAATTATGGCAAGAATTTTAGTTTTTGGAGACAGCAATATATCAGATGAACTATATTTTGGATTTGACTGCTGGGTAACTAAATTAAGAAAATTCTTTCACAGAAAAGAAGAAACATCAGTTTTTAATTTAGGCATAGTAGGGGATACAAGCAAAGGCCATCAGAAAATTTTTGAAACAGTAAAAAATTTTTTGATTAAAAACAAGATAATCGACCCCGCAGGGGTCGCCCTGAGCGACTAAAAGGAGCGAAGGGTCTCGTTGGAATATTTGTAGTCACGAGATTCTTCGCTCGCCCCGTAGAGCTCGCTCAGAATGACAATGTTGAAAATATTATGAAAAAACAAAAATATATTTTATGGTTCAGGGAAATTCGCAAGAGCGATGTGGGTTTGGTAGGCGGCAAGAACGCTTCGCTTGGCGAGATGTTTTCACGATTAACAAAAAAGGGCATAAATATTCCCAATGGTTTTGCCTTGACGTCAGAAGCATATTGGTATTTTTTGAAGGCAAATAAGATTGATAAGGAATTGAAACAAATTTTCGGAAAATTCAACCCAAAGAGTATTAAAAGTTTGAAAGAAACCGGCAAAGCGGCTCGGCAATTGATTTTGAAAGCCGAGTTTCCAGATGATTTGAAAAAAGAGATTCTTGAAAATTATAAAAAATTGTCGCAAAAGTATAATCAAGTTTTGGGGAGACCCGTTCTCCCCAAAATTAGGGGAGAACGGGTCTCCCCAAATTTTACTGATGTGGCTGTAAGAAGTTCAGCAACCGTAGAAGATATGAAAGACGCAAGTTTTGCCGGACAAATGGAGAGTTATTTGAATATATCAGGCGAAGAAAATCTATTAAGAGCCGCTAAAAAATGTGTTGCTTCTTTATTTACTGATAGGGCAATCGCTTATCGCGAAGAAAAAGGATTTGAGCATCTCAAAATCGCTTTGTCTGTTGGCGTGCAAAAAATGGTGAGGTCTGATTTGGCGTCTGCGGGCGTGATGTTCACTTTGGATACCGAGACCGGATTTTCCAATGTTGTTTTAATAAATTCAATTTACGGGGTAGGGGAACTTATAGTAAAAGGCAAGATAACCCCTGATGAGTTTTATGTTTTCAAACCGTGTCTAAAACAGGGCTATAATTCTATAATTTCAAAAAGATTAGGCAGAAAAAATAAAAAATACATTTATGGCAAAAAGAGCGGGTTAAGAGAGGTAAAAATTTCTGAAAAAGAGCAATCAAAATTTTCTATAACTGATGAAGAAATTTTATGTTTGGCAAAATGGGCTTGCGAAATTGAAGAATATTACAAAATACCCCAGGATATTGAATGGGCAAAAGACGGAAAAACAGGAGAATTATTTATAGTTCAATCCAGACCAGAGACCGTCCACACTGCGAAAACTCAAACAACTTATCAAGAGTATAAAATAAAAACAAAACAAAAGCCGATTTTACAAGGAATTGCTATTGGCAATAAAATTGGCCAGGGTAATGTGAAAATCATTTCCGATGTTTCAAAGATTGAACAATTCCAAAAAGGAGAGATTTTAGTAACCAAAATTACTGACCCTGATTGGGTGCCAATAATGCGGTTGGCTTCAGCTATTGTTACTGATGAAGGTGGTAAAACCTGCCATTCGGCTATAGTGGCTCGGGAGTTAGGTATTCCTTGTATTGTGGGAACTAAAAATGCGACAAAAATTTTGAAAAATACGCAAACTATTACAGTTGATTGCACACAAGGATTATCAGGCAGGATATTTTCTGAAAAAGTCCCTTTTGAAATTAAAAAGTATAATTTGAAGAAGATTCCGAAATTGAAAACAAAAATTATGCTTAACATCGGCGCGCCGGATATTGCTTTCAAATCATCGTTTTTACCAAATGATGGTGTGGGCTTGGCAAGAGAGGAATTTATTATTGCGGAGAAAATTAGAATTCATCCACTCGCTTTGTATTTTTATAGTAAACTCAAAGCGTTAAGTAGTCATTCTGAACGACCAAAGGGAGCGAAGAATCTCTCGCGAATGCGAGCAAGCCAAATTTTGAAGATCATCAAACAGATAGATGAAATTACTGTGGGCTATAAAGATAAGCGGCAATATTTTGTGGATAAGTTAGCTGAGGGAGTGGCAACTATTGCCGCAGCGTTTTATTCTAAAGAAGTAATCGTGCGATTTTCTGATTTTAAGACCAATGAATATAAAAATTTAATCGGCGGCGAGATTTTTGAAAAAGAAGAAGCAAATCCAATGTTGGGTTTTAGAGGCGCCTGCCGTTATTTAGACAAGGAATTTCAGCCGGCATTTGAAATGGAATGCCAGGCAATAAAAAAAGCCAGAGAAATTTTTGGCTTAAAGAATATTACAGTAATGGTGCCGTTCTGCCGAACCGTAGAGGAGGGTAGGGAAGTGATTCAGTTAATGAAGCGGTTTAGATTAGAAAAAGGCAAAAACGGCTTGAAAGTTATCGTAATGTGCGAAATTCCTTCCAATACAATTTTGGCAGATGAATTTTTGAAAATTTTTGATGGGATGTCAATCGGCTCAAACGACCTCACTCAATTATCTTTAGGAATAGACAGGGATAACGCGCGGATTTCGCATATTGCTGACGAAAGAGACGCAACCATTAAAAAAATGGTTTCAAAAGTGATCACGCTTTGCCGTGAAAAAAAGAAATACTGCGGAATTTGCGGACAAGCGCCGAGCGATTTTCCAGAATTTGCGGAATTTTTAGTCAAAGAAAGGATTGAAAGCATTTCCCTAAACCCAGAC
>DAOWLG010000037.1 GCA_030643485.1 Candidatus Nealsoniibacteriota bacterium
CTGACCTCCTCGGTTTGAATAAAATTCTTGCCGAGTTCGGCGACTAAAAAAGGCCCCTCTTTAATTCTCTCCCAAATTTTATTAATACAATCATTCATAAATTTTATATCTCAATCAACTTAACACACTTTCCAATTTTTAACAATATCTGATATTGTCTCCACTGAAGTAAAAGCGGCTTTTCCATTGGTTAAAAACATTTGTTCTTTAGCGGTCTCTCTTCTTGCTTCTCTATCTAACGCGGGATTTTCCAAATATGTCTTAATGTGCCTTAAAAATTCTTCATCGTTCTTTGCTATTTTTGAAAAATTTCTTTGAAAAATGAGCTTGAGGTGTTCTTTTTCAAACCATCTTTCGCTTCTAAAATAATAATTATAATTTGAATTGCCAAAATAGCCTAAGTTAATAACCGGGGCGTCCAAAAAACTAGCCTCTATCATTATCGTAGAATAAGTGCAAATCAACATATCGGCATAATGCAACAAATTAAACAAAAGCTGATTATCTTTCTCTGTTAGTTCAAAATTTCTCCCGGAATTATACTCAGATCTTTCTTCAAAAATCAGACTCGGATGGCGCTTATATCTGTTTATTAATTCTTTATCAAAAGGATATTTGGGATGGGGTCTTAAATAAAATTGAACATTCTTTAACTCCCTTTGTGCGAGGCGAATAAAATAATTAAAAAAATGTTCGCAATCAACTCCCAGTTTCCCTATGCTACCGGCAAAAACAATCAATTTCTTGCCCGAGTCAGCCCCAATTTGACGCAAAAAATCTTTACGAGGTAAAATCCATTCTTTCTTTGAATAAAAATCAAAAGTTGGAATGCCTACTATTCTTATAACATCCTTTTCAAAATCCCCTATTCTAACTGCTTCACTTTTTATCAACTCATTAGGAACAGTCAAAAAATCAGTATGTTGGGTTATAAAAATCTTGCTGTATAACTGATCCCAACTTGAGATATTGCCTATTGTGAGGATATTTAAGTGTTTTGCTGCCCTGAATAATTCTAAATTGAAATCTTTCGCAGATACCGAAGTGTAATTAGCGTAGACCACATCAACCTTGTATTTCTTGAGTATATTCAAACATTTATCGTTAATTTTGAACAAGGAATAAATCTTCCTTAAAAAATTTCTCCAGAATTTATATTTGCTTAAATGCCAAGAAAACAGAACAGGCCAAAAAAAGATAACCCAACTGCTAAGTTTAAATCCATCGGGCCAAAACACATTTCTCATTAGGGATAACTTAGCTTCTTTTGTAGGTATGCTAAATTTCAGCAGGGCAAGAAATTTTCTTTTGGCCCTGGGGTACTTTATTTCTTCTATCTTATCCACGACAACATTATCTTTTTCATATTCCCTTTTACGAGAGTCAAGTTTTTGACTTGGAACTAAAATAACAACATTTTCAAACTCTTTTTTTATCAACGGTAAAAAATCGGACCTTAGAAGACCTCGAGTGGTAAATCCCTCTTCTGCAAGGAATAAAATAGTTTTATTAATCATAAATCACTTACATTTTAATAATATTTTGCTTGAAAGTCAACTTTTTTTATGCTATAATAAATTTATCATGATTAAAAATGTTCGGAGAAATGGCTATCTGTCGCTCTGCTATCATTATATTCGTCCTGAAAAAAAACTTAATTTGTTTCCAAAAATACTGGGAAACAAAATAGATGAGTTCCATAAGCACATACGGCTGCTTAAAAAAAATTACTCGATAATCTCTCCTGATGACGCCTGGCGATTTTCATATACGGATTTCTCTTTGAATAGTAAAAATGGATTACTTTTTACTTTTGACGACGGTTTGTCCGACCATTACAAAGCGGCCCAGATACTTGCGGATTACAACATTAAGGCATTTTTTTTCATACCAACCTGCGTTTTAATGGACAAACTCCCTGCAAATCCCACAATTATACATTACTGCGTTGCCGCACACGGATTGGACGAATTCTTAAATACTTACAGAAACGCTCTTGAAAAATATAAAATAAATTTTGGCGAATACGATATAAAAACCGGCTGTCCAAAAGAGAAAATACCTATCATTAAAAGTATCTTTAAATACAAACTAAAACATAAAATATCCAGAAAAATCCTTTTGTATATTTACAAAAACCTTTTTTTTAAAAGTCACCCAAACGCTCTGGAAATTATGCATTTGAACCGTGAGCAGGTTAATAACATCTTGAAAATGGGCCATTCCATAGGCGTTCATTCCCATTCCCATATTTCAATCGCCGCAAACAATCTTACGACAAGAGAATTCCAAAAAGAAGTAGTTGAACCCAAAAAATATCTGGAAAAAACATTTAACACATCCGTAATTGCCCTAAGTTATCCTTTTGGAAGAAAAAGGGACTGCCTTTCCCCTGAAGAGCTCACGAAAAGAACAAATGAATATCAATTGGCTTTTACTGTTGAACCCGTACTCAACACAAAAAACACTTCGCCTTTCAATCTCGGCAGATATATACCAACGAGCGCGGACAACGAAATAAAACTTAAAAAAATTTTAAAAGAAATATCTAATGGAATATATAAAAAATAATTAATTTTAATAAAATTATATGGTTAA
>DAOWLG010000032.1 GCA_030643485.1 Candidatus Nealsoniibacteriota bacterium
ATGACTCAAAGCACTTGAACTGTAGTAATTTTTTATATGTATAAATGCCTTATTTTTCTCATCGCATACATCACAAAATTCTACCGAACTAGAGCCTCCGCCATAAGTGATATTTTTTCTATCCATTAGCACACCGCCTACTTCTTTCGCAAGTTTTTCATTGTATTTATCCTCATGCTCTTTTTTCTCACAATCAATAAAATTGATTTTAGAAGAATTATCTATCGTGTTTTTATAGCTTGTCTCCACTTCATCAACGAAACCTTTTGCAATTTCGTACCATTTTCCGTTATTTAATAAAATTTTTCTACCGTTTTTAGTTACTTCACAATAAAGACAATTAAAAGCAGACCAACTAATATATTCCTGATCCGACGAACTTTTGAAACAAGAAATTTTATTATTCTTAAGCAAGTCAACACTCAAATTATTTTCTTGATTCTCTGTTAGGGATTTTTTAAAATCTTCAATGAGAATGTCATCAACTAAGTTTTCTTTTTTATCTGAATATGAAAAACCTACAACGTCTTCCCATTCAATGATCTCTGGGATAGCCATCCAAACTTTCACGTTTTCATCATCGTTATTTTTTAGCCGATTTATCAATTTTGTATTCCACTCGTCCACATCTCTTATTTCCTTTACTTGATCAACAAATGAAAAATGCTTTTTATAATCCTCTTTCCCATAATATTCGAAACATTGTTTTAGAAATTCTTCTACATTACCCATATCAACTTGTACAGATGCAGTGAAAGCAACCTTTCCAGTAACAAGGTTATCGCCGAAATATGCATCATTTGGTTTCCCAGTTATTTCCTCTATTAGATCTTGCTCTATATCAATACCAAAATCTGATATACTACCCACCTTACTAAGTTGTTCAGTTGTATTTTTAGGTTCGGACGACAATGTCCTCTTTCCAATCCTTCTAATACTCTTTCTATCTACAAGATTCAGAACAATTTTGAGCCCAAAGTCATCTTCACAATAAAGTTTCTCTAACATTGTGTGACCGTACCCAAAAGGTATGGCAAAATATTTTTCTTTCGAATTAATAACTACTTTTACAAAGTAAATGCCTTTCGAGCTTTGATTCAATAATTTCAAATCGTTTAATTCACTACTAATAAAAAATCCTTTAATCCAGGAAGGTGTGTTTGTATGAGATTCATCATAGTAAAAAATACCTTTTCCATTTAAAACTTTATTTTTATAATCCTTTTTCAAAACATTGTTTGGAGAAACCCCTTCTTTCAAAAGATAAATCGATATTTTGTTAGTTTTAGTCTTTTCCATAGTTTTTCAAATACAATTAAGTTAACTTACTCCCGCTTAATTTTTTTCTTTTAATTTTTTGCTGCTTTTGGGGAATTGTAAAAAGCTTTCTCCGCTGACTACTTTTTTGCCCGTCTTGCTCTCCAGTTCTTTCCTCGCTTTTTTGGCGATGCGGCCGCCTTTTCTGGCTGGACTTTTATTTTCTTCCAAACCTTTTGTCTGCATCGTTTCGGAAATCTGGCGAGTGGAAAGTTCCGCCAGGGCAGTAAAAACTAATTCCGCATCTGTCATATGATCGCGCAAATTTTGTGTTTTTAACCTTTTTAAATTTTTATGTTCTTTAACTGACAAATCACTCCATTCCTGATGGATAATATTTGTCAAAACAGCATATTCGTCTTTTTCTTTAACTTCATTGTCTTTCCAGTAATCAGTTAGTTTATTCCTGATTTCCTGCCCCATCATTCTTTGCTGGATCCATTTTGCGCTTCTGCCCATTTTTTGCCAATAATCCCGGCCGCGATTAAGCGCTTTTTCCGGATTATTTATTTATTCTATTCTCTCATAGCCAACTTTGGCAAGCCAAAGTTTAATGGGTTCAGCTTTTGGACTCGGAACAGATTGTATCAATCGCAAAATCGTTTCTACATCCGCTACATCGGTTTTGTAAAATTTCCCATCAACAGATTGCAATTTCAGTTTGTCACATTTTGTGACAGACTCATTTCCCTCTTTTTTTAAGCGATTTTTAAGAGTAGTCCAATAACTTTGCGATTTTTTAAAATCGGTCTGTTCAGTAAGAATGGAAATAATATCAATTACCGAAAAATACCACTTTTCTTTTTTCTCGTCCCAAAGTCGGCGGATTTTTTGACCTTCAAAAATTGTAATCTGTTTATTGTTCATTTTTTTGGCATAAAATTATCTATTGAATTAAACCATCAACACTTACATTAAATCCTTCTTGAGCCTGTTTCTAAATCGTCTTACAGCTTTCATAGTTCTATCTCCCCTCCTTTGTATCTATTTAAAAAATCGCTCATAATCCGTTCAGCTCTTTCAATTTTCTTGCAAATTTTTTTGCATTTTCTAAATCTTTTTCATCGGGTCTACCTTTATTCATTCCGCCAATAAGTTTAAATGGCCCAACGGTATCAAAACCACGGCAGGAAAATTCCCCGACAACATTA
>DAOWLG010000012.1 GCA_030643485.1 Candidatus Nealsoniibacteriota bacterium
GCCATTGCCGCCTCGCGGCAAAGCCGCTCGGCGGATAAATAAACATAATTCCAGGGTTTTTTGAAATCAATTGAAAATTTTTGAGAGGCGATCTGAGGATTAATAAATGAACCCCAGACTTTTGGCGGGGTATCAAACCCCACCAAAATATTTATATGTTTGTCCCATCATAAACGGTGGGGTATTAAAAAGTCTGGGGTACATTTTCGCGTTCGCTCGGAAGTCCAATCGAGCAAGCTCGTTTGGACTTCCCTCGCTTCACTTGAAAATAAGATTTATATTTGCCCTTCGGGCAAAGAGCCGATTTTTTTCTTTCGCCGAAGGCGAAAGGCAAAGCGAAATTTTATTAAATTGTCGGTGTAAAAAAATATGATTAAATATTTCATCTATTGTCGCAAATCAAGCGAGGACGAGGAACGGCAAATTTTGTCCATTGAGGCACAACTTGCCGAATTAAAAGAATACGCAAAACAAAACGGGCTTTTTGTTGTCCGTGAATTTATTGAAAGTAAAACAGCCAAAGAGCCGGGGCGGGAAATATTTAATCAAATGCTTTCGGAAATTGAAAAAGGAAACACCCAGGGAATTTTAGCGTGGAACCCAGACCGTTTAGCTCGCAATTCTATTGACGGCGGAAAAATCATTTATCTCGTTGACACTGGAAAAATTACCTCGCTAAAATTCCCGACATTTTGGTTTGAGCCAACACCGCAGGGAAAATTTATGCTTTCAATTGCTTTCGGACAAGCGAAATATTACACCGACAATTTAAGAGAAAACATTTTGCGGGGCATCAGGCAAAAAATTCGCAGAGGCGAACTTTCGGCAAAAGCCCCTATTGGATATTTCAACGAGCCGAGATTAAGGACAATTGAACCCGACAAAAAAAGTTTTAATAAAGTAAAAAAAGTTTTAAGGGCTTTTGCCACTGGAAATTACACGCTCACCAAAATCCAAAGCAAAATGTTTTCTCTTGGCTTGACGAACAAAGACAAAAAACCGCTGCATTTGTCAACAATTCAATGGATGCTCGCAAATCCGTTTTACTACGGACACTTTCGATATCGCGGCGAAATTCACCAAGGAAGCCATAAACCAATGATTTCAAAGAAACTTTTTGACAAAATTCAAGAACCGCTCAAAAATAATAGCAAACCGCGACACAAGAAAAAAGACAAAGGTTTTCTTTTCTTGGGTTTTGCCAAATGCGGCGAATGCGGTTATTGTATTACCGCTGACCGCAAAATCAAAAAGAGCGGCAGAGAATATGTTTATTATTTCTGCACCAGAAAAAGCAAAACCCACAATTGCCAGCAAAACCGCTTTTTTGCGGGAAGAAAATTTTGCCGAACAAGTAAAAGAATTTTGTCAAAAAGTTTCTTTGCCTGATGAGTGGCGGGGAAAATATCTTGCCAAAGTGAACGAGTGGGAAAAGGAAAACCGCCAATCATCAGACCTTTTCGCTCAAAATTTGCGGAAAGAAATAAGCGTTCTTAAAACAAAGATGGAACGATTAACCAACGCTTATCTTGCGGAAGCAATGGAACTTGCGGAATATCAGCAAACAAAAAACGCCTTAATGGCGGAAAAGAAAACAAAAGAGGAAAAATTAAGCGATTTTGAGCGAAATGGAAATAGTGCGCTCGAACTCGTCCGGAATTGGATAATTGAAGCAAATCAAGCCAAAAATTTCGCTTTGACAGAAAATTTTTCCGAGATGAAAAATTTTCTGAAAAAAATCGGCTCGAACCATCAAATCGCCTCTCAAAAATTTTCAATTGATTTCAAAAAACCCTGGAATTACCTTTATTTTCTGCTTACGCGAGCGAGGGGCGAAGCCCCGAGCGACGCGAAAACTTTGACAAATCGTTTATGGTGGACCTGGCGGGAATCGAACCCACATCAGAGCAATGCGAATGCCCTCTTCTACCATTAAAATACAGGCCCTATGGTCGGGATGCTGGGAATTGAACCCAGGCTACGGACTCCCGAAGCCCGCGTACTACCATTATACTACACCCCGAGATATAATTTTGGTATTGCCAAAATTAAGTTATGTCACCCAGTATTTTTTCTTAGTTATTTCGTCGCGTTTGGTGACTATTTTCTGCCGCTCTTGTATCGCTTTCTTGCTCAAAGTAAAAATTTCTGAATCCAGTAATTTGCCCAATTTTTTAATTTCCATCTCCAAAAAATCCTTTTTGTTTTTCTTCGGGTCTTCCAAAACATAACCGAATAAAATATCTAAAATTGCCCCTATTTTGCGGCTCGGCTTAATATCCAAAAGCCGCATTATATCCTCGCCGTTAACTTTCAGCATTTTTACTGAAATAGGATCCTGGCTTACTTTTTCTATAATATATTTTAAATGCCGCAGTTTATACGGCTCTGCTTTTGGCACGCCTGACCCAATCCTGTCGCAAAACCTCAACTGTAAAAGTTCTTCTATATTTTCCGGGCCTGCCTGGCGAACCAAACGGCGCACAGACGCTTCTCCTACCTCGTCCACATTGTAATAAAACAAGTGATAGCGGACTAATCTGACTGTCTTTTCAATATCTTTTTTTGAAAATCTCAAACGATTCAAAATTTGAAAACACATTCTTGCGCCCACGAGTTCGTGATTGTAAAAAGTTGCATTTTCGCCCTTGCCTCTCTTTGTTCTCGGCTTGCCAATGTCATGAAACAAAGCCGCTATCCGCACATATTTATTAAAATTTTTTTCAGCGGCATATTTCAATGACAATAAAAGATGTTCATATACGTCGTAGATATGATGTTTGGCTTGTTTAACTTTATAGCCCTCTTCTAATTCCGGAATAATATATTTTAACAAACCAAGTTTCCGCAAAAGTTCCACTCCGTCCGCGGCTTTTTCTGACATAATAATTTTCATAAACTCATCCCTTATTCGCTCTTTGGAAATCATTTGAATTAAGCCCGCGTTTTTTTTAATTGCTGCTCTGGTTTTTGGCTCAATTTTCCATCCCTCTCCCAAAGTATTGGCAAATCTGACCGCCCTTATTAAACGCAAAGCGTCCTCTGAAAATCGTATATCCGGTTTACCAACTGCCCGAATAATTTTCTTCTCCAAATCCTTTTGCCCGTTAAAAAGATCAATGATTTTCGCCACCCCTTCGACTTCGCTCAGGGCAAGCGCGTTCACGGTAAAATCCCTTCTTCCTAAATCCTGTTCAATGGTTTTTGCCCATTTTATTTCATCAGGGTGCCGCTTATCCGTATATTTTGATTCTGTCCTATACGGCGTTATTTCAATCTCAAAAAGTTCTTGTTGCGCGGTTACCGTCCCAAACTTATTATCTAAATAACTTTTAGGAAAAATTTTTGTAATTTGTTCCGGCTTGGCGTTAGTGGTTACATCCCAATCATCCGGTTCCGCGCCTCTTAAAAAATCCCGAACGCAGCCGCCAACAATATACGCCTCAAAACCCTGTTTTTTTAATTCCTGTATAACAAATTTTACTTCATTAGGTATTTCCATTGTTTAGATATTTTTGTTGTTTGTTAGAAAATACATAGCAAACTGCCACTGCCAGGGCGTCGGCCGCGTCATCTGGCTTTGGTGGCTCTTTTAATCCTGATAAAATTTTAGGCATCATATTTTGAACTTGCTTTTTATCCGCCCTTCCATAACCAACCACAGCCATTTTAACCTGTAATGGAGTAAATTCATAAATCGGAATTTTCTTTTGCGCCGCAGTAAGCAAAATAACTCCTTTTGCCTGGCTCACTGGAAAAGCAGTCTTGAGGTTCTTAAAAAAATAAACATTTTCAACTGCTAAAACATTTGGCTGATATTCTTTTATTATTCTCTTAAGTTCCTGGTTTATTTTTTTCAAACGGTCGCCGTCAGACCAATCAGGGCTTGTCTTAATACAGCCATAACCTAGGCACTTCAACTGTGTTTTATGTTTTACCACGCCGAACCCCGTGCGGGCCACTCCTGGATCGATGCCTAAAATAATCATATTTATAAAATGTATTTCTTAATTATCTATTTATAACAGTTAGATGAATTCAAAAATTCTTTAAGCTCTTCTTTTGTGTTATTTTTTAAACCGTAGATTCTATGAAATTCTATGTGGCATTTTTTACAAAGGGTAATTCCATTTTCAATTGATGTTCGCAATTTAGGAAAATCAGCAAAATTATGCAAATGGTGCGAAACCAATTTACCTCCTTTTTTTCTGCATTTTTGACAGGTCCAATTATCTTTAGCGAAGACGGCTCCTCTCCATAATTTATATTCTAAAGCCTTTCTAATTTTCTCGTTTTTAGGAGTAATTCCACCTTTCCAATTTCCGTGATTTTCTCCTCTTTGATTAAAGTGTGGCTTTCCTTTCTTTGCCTCACTTATTTTTCTTCTTATCTCTATTTTTTTGGCTGGATTCTTGTTTCCAGTAAATTGTCCTTTTCTAAATTCTGTTTCTGGCGAATGATGTCGCCCTTTGAGTAGTTTACTCAATTTCTGTTTTATTTCTTCCGGCATTTCTTTTCCTTTATTCCAAGCTTCGCGCCCCTTAAGAGCTTTGCTTAATTTTCTTTTTATCTCCACAGACATCTTTTTTCCTTTATTCCATGGGATATCCCCTTTCCTGAACCACCCTTTACTTACTTTTTTTCTCCAATCCTCGGAATATCTCTTTCCTAAATTTATTTTATGGCCTTTTTTGAATTCGGTTTTAGGAAAATAATGTTTTCCTCTCTTGATTTCGCTCATCTTTCCTTTAGTATCTTTTGAATATTTAAATCCTTTTATCATACTATATTTTTAGATTTGAATAAATTTCTTGTACCGCATCGTTTTCGTCTAATGCTTCAAAAAGTTTTTCTGACGCAATTTTTTGTTTCTCCCCGATTTCCTTTGTTTCTTTAGCCACCCAATCCAAAGAAGCGGACTCAATTTCAATTTCCTGCGCCTCAAGGTTTTTTTTAACCTTTTCTAAATTCTCGGGTTTGCTATAAACATCTAAAATATCCTCGTGCCAATAAATATCCTCTGCGCCTGCCTCTATTGCTTTCATTTCTAATTCTTCCCTTGATTGATTGTTGACTAATGATAATTGATAATTGATTACAATAACTCCCTTTCTTTCAAACATCCATTTTACCGAACCGCTATCAGCCAACTTTCCCTGATGCTGGCTCAAAATCTGTTTAATTTCTCCCAAAGTCCGATTTTTATTGTCAGTAATTCCTTCAATAATAACCGCTATTCCACCCGGACCGTATGCCTCATAAAGCACTTCGTCTAATTTTTCTCCCTCTAACTCGCCCGTGCCTTTTTGTATAGCCCGCTCTATATTCTCTTTAGGCATATTCATTGATTTCGCCCTGTCAATTACTAAACGCAAACCAGAATTTGTCTCCGGATCTCCTCCTTTTTCTTTTGCTATAACTAAAATTTGCCGAGCAAATTTTGAAAAAATCTTCCCCCGTTTAGCGTCAGTAATGGCTTTTTTATGCTTGATACTTGAGAAATGACTATGACCACTCATATTACTTTAATTCTATCCCAATATCCTGAACAAATCAAGGTTCATTAAATCAAACAGGGCTGTTGATGTCAGACATCAACAGCCCTGTTAATTATTTGTAATTTCGTTTGAAATGAGGACTATATTTAAATTTCATTATTTTTCCAGAGATTTTATTAGGTCTTTCGCTGTATCAAATGGCCCAAATGTTTTTCCTTCTCTCACTTCTTTCAATGCTTCGTCTAATCCCTGGTCCAATTCACTCTTGATTTTAACTTTTCTCACTTTTTTGGAAAAATCCAAAAACTCCTCATACTCCTTGCGAGGGATTATTACTAAATCTCTTTTTTTCATTATTTCTTTTGGAATAGTTATTGTAATCATTATTTTATTTTATCTCAATGCTTAAATTTAGTCAAATTTTAGAATAGGGTTGAGAAAAATAAGGAAGTGTTGAGGTCAAACCTCAACTAAACTCAAACAGCGGGTTTTGCTTCCAAAATTGCTACTCTTGTTTCAAGCGCCTCAAATTCTTCTACATCTACTTTTTTCTTCATTCCATTTTTGATAAAAGCAATATCTATTTTCATTATCTCTATATCTTCGGTATTTTTAGCAACCATCTCGCGAAGAGCTATAAGCTGCTCTTGAATGCCGGAAACCGATTCGGCTAAAAGTTTAATCTGGGAAGTAAAATCCTCAACCATGATATCCAAATGATTTTGATATTCCTGTCTTTGCTCTTTCAAAACCGAGTCAATTTTGACATCAGTGTCTTTTTTGTGCTCTTTCAAAACCGCATCAAAATGTCCTTTGATTCCATCAATTTTGGCGTCAGTGTCTTCTTTGTGCTCTTTCAAAATCCCTTTTAATTTTTCCTCGTTGATTTCCATATTTTTATATTACTAAATTAAAAACTTAAGGTCAAATTTCAGAATTTCTATTTTCAAGTAAAGCGAGACAGAACAAACAAACGAGCAAAGCGAAGTTTGTTTGTTCTGCGAGCGAACGCAGAAAATGTACCCCAGACTTTTCAATACCCCACTATTAAGCGGCGGGATAAATATACAAATCTTTGAGTAAGGTTTGATACCCCGCCAAAAGTCTGGGGTTCATTTCATTCGCCAAAATCAAAATTCCATTTAATTATCTAATTGTTTCCAGCTTGAGCCATCACAACCATAAAAATGTTTGTTGGCAGAATTATAATAAATTCCTCCTTCTGCGTCTGCATTACAAGTAGGCTCTGAATAATACTTACCCACATTTATTGTTCCGTTCACCGCCAAATTGCCGTCAATTAGAGTGTAACTACTACTATTAAGAATTTTTAACACGCCATTTTCATTTCTTATAAAAATTGGATGTCCGCTATCAAGATCATCAAGTTGAATTTGTGGGTCATCGAAAAAAATATTTATATGACCTTCAACATCTAAATCGCCGTCAATCAATACGCCGTCATCAGAGTTGCTAATGACCAATCTTCCGTCTGTGCCCACCTGTAATACCGCGCTATTGGTATTACGGGTAAGGGTTAAGAGTGAGTCATTAGTAGTGCTTTTTATCTCTAATTTTGTGGACGGGTTGGTTATGCCAATGCCGACTTTGCCGTTGCTGTAATATATATCTGAACCTGTCTGTGTCCAAAGACTGCTGCCGCCGCAAGCAGTACAAGCCAGTTTTCCATTAACGTCTGTTGTGACGCAATCGCAGTCTTTGATGCCGCTCACCTCTAAATCGCCGTTAATTTTTGTGTTTCCAACAATATGTAATCTTTCATCAGGACTTGTTGTGCCGATGCCAACTTTGCCGCCCATTATCGCCAATGTGTTTGACTGGGAAACTATGGTTCCATTTTGGTCATTCAGAGCAATTGCCACTGAATAACGTCCTTGGGCTTCTATTCCTCTTCCCATGGCAGTAGACCCAAGACCGCTGGCAGTTGTGTCCCATCCTATAGCAGTGGAGGCACCTCCGCTGGCAGTTGTACCATATCCCATAGCAGTGGAGCTATTGGATGCCCCGTCTCCGCTGGCAGTTGTACCATATCCCATTGCGGTTGAGTAATTAGCACTGGCAGTTGTAGCATGTCCCATAGCAATAGAGTCTTCACCGCTGGCAGTTGTACCATATCCCATGGCAGTGGAGTGCTCACCGCTGGCAGTTGGACCATATCCCATGGCAGTGGAGCACGCACCGCTGGCAGTTGTCCAACCTCCCATAGCAGTGGAGTTCCCACCGCTGGCAGTTGTACTATTTCCCATGGCAATGGAGGCGCTCCCGTAACTCCCGCCTGCAGTTGTGTCATATCCCATAGCAACAGAGTACGTACCATTGGCAGTTGTGTCACGTCCCATGGCAACTCTGCCGTCCACCTCCAAATCCCCTTCAATTTTGACGCCGTGAGCAGAGTTGCTAATAACTAATCTTCCATCTATGTTGCCTACTTTTAATACCGCGCTATTGTCACCACGGGTAAGGGTTAAGAGTGAGTCGTTGGTTGTGCTCTTTATCTCTAATTTTGTGGATGGGTTGGTTATGCCGATGCCGACGTTGCCGGAATTGTAGTAAATGTTGCTGCCAGATTCGCTCCACAAACTGCTGCCACCGCCGCCATCATCAATCTCGCAAGTTACTGTTCCGTTGGAATTGATAACTCTAATAGAAGAACCTTCCGTGCAAGAGCTGGAAACCCTTCGCTGAACAGAACTCACATCTGTGTCTGAATAAGTAATCGTTCCATTGACGAGCATCGCGCTGGTTATGCTGTTTGACTGTCCTTCATTGACAAATTGCGTATTACAATCGTCGCAGGTAATCCCGCCGCCAGTTGGCCAACTTGTTTTTTCCACCCCTCCTAAAGTTATACCTCCGCCCACCTCCAAACCGCCGTCAATTTTTAATTTGCCAGGAGTAATAATTTCTCCGTCGTTATCAACATATAATAGGGCTGAACCAGAATTGTCAGGAGTATAGATTCTTATATCTCCTCCATTTTTAATTGCCATGGCATCTCCTCCGCTAGCAGAAATAGTTAATTTTCCTTGCTTGGTTTGCGGGTCAGTTCCTACATTCAACGGAGCGTCCACGTTACTACCTGGCGGCGCGGAAGATGGTTCGGTCCACGTTGCCATAACAATGGCGCTGACTAAAAAAGACATTACTAAAACGCCAAGAGTAAGAGGAACTATTTTGGAAAAAAATTGTTTTTTCATAAAATTTTTGAAACTTGGAACTTGAAATAATTGTCATTGCGAGGCGAAGCCAAAGCAATCTAAACGACTAAGAAAGAGATTGCTTCGCTATCGCTCGCAATGACAATACAAGGATTTCAAATTTCATGTTCCATATTTTTTATATTCTATCACATCTTTTAGAAAATGTCCCTGTGGATAACTAAATATCAGTTAAAATCTTTTTAATTTCAAAAGGATAGATAAAACCAACTTTTGTTTTTTTGTGTTTTATCTTCTGCTCTAACGCTAAATTAACCACAAACGCGCTTTTAGAAGAATACTTTTCAATAAAATTTCTTAAACCTAAAGAAATAACTGGTTTTCTGATATTTGATTTTACTTCTATTGGAATTATTTTTTCTCCTTTCAAAATTAAAAAATCAACTTCCGCTCCCTGTTTTGTCCGCCAAAAACGAATTTTCTGAAATAAAGATAAGGAAAGCAAAATTTCTCTAAAAACAGCGTTCTCTAAAACCAATCCTGCATTCCGTCTTTCTGAAAGTGATGAAAAATTATTCAGGGCATAATTTCTAATTCCGGTATCATTAAAATATATTTTATTTTGTTTAACTATTTCTTGACGGGAATTTTTGAAATAAGGGATTAATGGGGTAATAATAAATGTCTCTTCCAATGCTTTCAAATATCTTTGTACTGTCTCCCTGTCCAAATTTAATGAATTAGACAATTCGCTTATATTTACCAACTGCCCTGTTTGTCCGGCTAAAAGTTTCACTAAATCAGAAAACCCCAAACGATTTTTTATTTCCAACAAACCGACAATATCTTTTTCAATATAACTGGAATAAATGTCAGACAAAACGTCTGATTTTTCCTGGCTTGTTTGAGAAAGAACAACTCTTGGATAGCCGCCCCAAACAATGTATTCTTTGAATAATGATAAAATTTGTTTCTTGGAAAGTTCAGATATTTTGGATTTTCGCGCGAGAAGCGAGAACAAGACATTATCTTTTGCTTGTAAAAATTCAGTGAAAGAAAAAGAAAAAAGATGGAAAACTTGTTTTCGCCCTGCTAAGGACTCCTGAAAACGAGTTTTCAATTCCAATGAACTGGAGCCAGTTAAAATCAACTTAACATTTAGTTTTGAATCATAAACGCCTTTGAAAAACCGAGAACAATCCGGAATCCTCTGCGCCTCATCTACGAATACATAAATTTTCTGCTTTTGCGAGCGGTCTTTCAGAAATTCAATAAATTTTGTTTGGCTCTGAAAAAACTCCCAGTCCTTAATAATATCTAAATTAAAGGAAAAAATATTTTCAGAAGCAACTTTTTTATTTTTTATTAACCATTCCTGGAGCATTCCCAAAAGCACTGTCTTACCAGTTTGTCTTGCTCCAGTAATTAAAGTTATTTCCGACTTTCCAAGATGAGCAACAACTCTTGAAAAAATTTCCCGTTCAATAATTTTGTTGTGTTTTTTATTTTCTACTTTTGGCATACGCCCTTATTTTAGCATTACTATTTTGGGTGTCAACCCCCACACTAATTGAAAATTTTCAATTAGTGTGGGGGTCAAAAAAGGCGATGTCGGACATCGCCACATATAACATCTACGTTTGCTGTTTGAAATTTTTCTTGAGGAAAAAAATTATTATTCCTGAAAAAATGGCAAGGACTGAAGCAATTAAAATCGGCAAAAATGGTTTTGGGATTTTATCATCAGTTAAATTTTGGGCAGAAAAACCCACAGAGGCGAGATTTGGACGAGACCCGTTCTCGTCCGTTCCGGACGAGAACGGGTCTCGTCCGGCTTCTAGTCCGGCTTGTTTTAATTCGGGAATAATATTTTGTAAATTGAGCGACCCGGGACTGGGGATATCGCTCCATTCCCAGCCAGTATCAAAATAACTATATGATTTGCCTAATGTTGCTTTTCCAAAAATTACTTTATCAACAACTTTTGCGTCCGGCTGAATAAGTTTTAATCCATCGCCGCTATTATTTAAGGTAATTTTTGTTTCAGGACGGGAAAGAACTAAAAATGCCTTAGGTAAAATTTTTGTTCCTTGGGGAAAAGTATAAATTTTTGTCTTTCCAACAGTATCAGTTATTTTCCATTCAGAGAGGTCAACTTCAAAATTATTTTGGTTAAAAATTTCAATCCATTCATTTTCCGCGTCCGCTCCCTCTGGTGAAGGCAAAATTTCATTAATTATTATACAGGAAGGATAAATAATAATTTTTGGCTCAACCGGCTGTTGATGTCTGACATCAACAGTAGTTTCCTTTTCGTCAGCAGATAGAGAAGCGGGCAGAGACCCGTTCTCCGTCGGAGACGGAGAGCGGGTCTCTGTATTTTGTAATCTTGGAGTGCCGCCGGAATCTTGGCTGGTCTGCCAGTTAACTGGGTCTGTTCCGGACAATTCAGAATTTTTTCTCTCCATTGTCTGCTTGGTTTTGTTATCCCCTGCCTGCCAGTTGGAATTATTTGGTTCCGGGGTCTGGTCAATAATATTTCCTGTGCCATCTTTCAAAATCAATCTACCATTTTCATTGTAATTATTATTCAAAGACAATTTGCTGATTTCTAAATCGCAATTCGCTATTTTCTTTTTGCAAATTAAAAAATAATCAAGGGGCAATATATCTCCTTCAGGAATTTCTAAAACACCTTGCTTTGCTATTGCGTTTTCAATCTTCCAACCGGTCAAATCTATTGCCTGCTCGCTTGTATTGTATAATTCAATCCATTCATACCGCCACCAATTTTTTGATTCCACGCCATCTATCTCTGTTCCCATCCACGCAATTTCGTTGATAACAACTTCCAATGGTTTGGCTCCAAAAACAAAATTCGCCGGGAATGACACAGCGATGGCAAATATGCTTAGAAAAAAAATTATACAAAATTTTTGCATTTTTGACATAAGATGAGATTGCGGAGCCTGTGCTGAGCGATAGCGAAGTGCTAACGCTCGCAATGACAAAGATGGGTCGCTCGGCAGGGCAATTGGAAAGTTTTTAAATAATTTCACAATAAAGTTTGGGTTCCGGTATATTTTATTCCTAAATGCTGGTAAGCAAGTTTTGTCGCAATTCTTCCGCGCGGAATTCTTTGAATAAACCCTAATTGCAATAGATATGGTTCATAAACATCTAAAATCGTATCCTGTTCTTCTCCGCTGGCAGCGGCTAAATTCTGAAGCCCGACAGGCCCGCCGTCAAATTTTTTAATAATTGTTTCCAAAATTTTTCTGTCTCCCACTTCTAAACCCTGTTTATCAATTTCTAAAAAATCCAGCGAGGATCTGGCAATATCTTTTGTAATAATTCCTTTTCCCTCTACCTGCGCCCAATCCCTTACTCTTTTGAGGAGCCGATTAACTACTCTTGGAGTGAACCGAGACCGCTGGGCAATAATTTTTACTGCTTCTGGCTCTATTTTTATTTCCAAAACTTCAACTGAATGTTGAATAATTTTTTCTAAATCCTCTGGTTTGTAAAAATCTAATTGAAAAACAGCGCCAAACCTATCTCTTAATGGTGAAGATAACAAGGCAAGACGGGTAGTGGCTCCAATCAAAGTAAAATTAGGGATTTTTAATTCCATTGTCCGAGCCATTGGACCCTTACCTAAAACAATGTTTAGCTTAAAATCCTCCATTGCAGGATAAAGATATTCTTCTATTAACTTATTAAGGCGATGACATTCATCAATAAAAAGCACATCCCCGTCTGAAAGGTTGGTCAAAATTGAAGCCAAATCCCCTACTCTCTCTATTGCCGGACCAGAAGTAACGCGCAAATTTGCGTCCATTTCTTTTGCAAATAAATAAGAAAGTGATGTCTTACCCAGGCCTGGACCACCGTAAAAAAGAAGGTGCTCTGGCATCTCTTTTCTTTGTTTTGCCGCTTCAATCATTACTTTAATGCTTTTTTTAACCTTTCCCTGTCCGATATAATCTTCCCAAGTTTTTGGACGCAAAGTAAGGTCTAAAACCTTATCTTCTTCTGTTGGTTTGTTTTCTAAAATACCCCTTGACATATTCTTAATAATATAGTAAAATAATAAACAAGATTAGCCCGGAGCCGGGGCGAAGGAGTTTCTCTCAGTTTTCGGGTAATTCAGGTTATGCTGGATTATTCCTCGGGGATGTTCTAAACTTTAAGTTCCCAAGCTAAAGTCGCCCCGGCCCCGGGCTAATTATTCTCCAGCTACTCTCTCTACTTCTTCTATGGTTGTAATTCCTTGAAGAACTTTAATAAATCCATCTTGTTTCATATTTAGCATCCCTTTTTGGATGGCTTTTTTTCTTAGCGCGGCAATAGAATGATTTTCCAAAATAAATTTCTCTATTTCATCATCAATAAGGATTGTTTCATAAATTCCAATTCTGCCTCTATAACCTGTCTGATTACAATGTTTGCATCCTTTTGGCTTTGGAATTTTTAATGCGGAATTAAATTTGGGAATTTTTATTTTTTTGGGAATATCTTTGAGACAAATTTTAATTTTTCTTAAATCCTGTGAAGAAATTTTTTCTAACTTAGCGCACCGCGCGCAAACCTTTCTTATTAATCGCTGAGCAATAGCCATATTCAGAGCCGGGCCGATATTAGACGGCTTTGCGCCTAATGTAATTAGTCGGGATATTGTGCCTGCCGCGTCATTGGTATGCAAAGTGGAAAACACAAGATGCCCTGTTAAAGCCGCCTGGATACCAATTCTTGCCGTATCAGAGTCCCTGATTTCTCCCACTAAGATAACATCAGGATCCTGGCGCATAATAGAACGGAGTCCGTTGGCAAAATCATATCCTTTTTTTGACGCAACCTGGGTTTGGGAAATTCCTTTAAGATGATATTCAATCGGGTCCTCTATGGTAATAATTTTAATTTGCGGATTTTGAATTCTTTTCAAAAAAGCGTAAAGAGTGGTTGTCTTTCCTGAGCCGGTCGGACCTGTTACAATAAGCATTCCATTCGGCTTTTTTATTTGTTTCTTGAAAATTTCCAACAGGTCGTCTCTTAAACCCAATTGCTCAATCTTTATCAGAGACTTTGGGTTTAGAATCCTCAAGACTAGAGATTCCCCATATTCCGTGGGTAGAGAAGACGCTCTTATCTCAATAGTTTGTTTGTCGCTCCAAAGTATTGAAAATCTCCCGTCTTGAGGCACATCAACAATATTTAATTTAATGCCGCTTAAGAGTTTAATCCGCGAAAGGATAGCTTTGTATTTTTCTTTTTCTATCTCTTGAATTTCTTGTAGGATTCCGTCAATTCTTAATCTAATTTTCACTTTTTCTTTTTTTGGTTCAATGTGAACATCAGAAGCGCCTAAATTAATTGCGCCTGCAAAAAGTATCTTCAAAAACTCGGTAACGGTTTTTTTTATTTGCTTCTCAATCTCCTGATTAAGGTCAAATATATTTTTAACTCCTTTTTGAATTTTTACCAAATCAGACGGAGATATAATAATTTGATTGGTTGCTTGGCTCATAATGTTTTAAGTATTTTTTCTTTTGCTGCTGTAATATTATTTTCTCTGATTAAAAACATTGCCCTGGCCGTGCTTTCCTGTCTAACCCCTTCAAAATTTTCTGAAATTTTTTTGAGTATAGCAAAATCACAAGAATAAAAAATTCCCTTAATAAATCTCTTGGAACTATGCGATTCCCAAAAAAATAAAAGAGGAGGGCAATAATTAAAGTCCTGTTTAAGTTTTTCTATTACAAAACTTAAATCCTTGGAAACGGTTTTGGTCTCTTGAAAATCTTTCTCAGTTAAGCCAAGCCAATGAATATGTTTTTGCTTATCAAAACATATTTTTGTTAATGCTTTGGATAAAAGCTTAATCTGATTGCTCGGTTCTTCAAAACAAACATCGCCAATATTGCCCACATTTTCTTTATAGTATTCACTTTCCGGGTCCAGAACTCGCGGATAATAAAAAGAAATATCATCTTCCTTGATATTTCCTTTGTCTAATCCGAAATAAATTTTTAAGCCATTTTCATTTTTTTCGTAATGGACTTCTGAAACGTCTCTTTGGGAATCTTTAATAGACACCGCAAAAATTTTTTGAGAAAAAGGATAAGGAAATTCTTTTGAATCCCCCTGCCATAAAACATTTACTTTTTTGCCGGATTTCCTTAAACTATAAAAGAGGGAGAGTTCACGGCTTAAATCTTCTTCTCTATTTTTAGGGAAAACCATTAAAATATCTTCTGAATTTTCAAAAATATTTTTTGTTTTCTCCGAGAAGTTCATTATCCTATCCTAATATAAATTATTAAAACGGTCAACCCCCACACCTAATAAGGACAAGGAGCCGAAGGCTCCGAATTGACGAAGTCAGTCCTTAATAGGTGTGGGACAA
>DAOWLG010000030.1 GCA_030643485.1 Candidatus Nealsoniibacteriota bacterium
GCTATGTTTCTTAGCGAGTAATTCTTTTTTTTGAGAATTACAATTTCATCTCGCTCGCTTTTTGAAAGATGCGAGAACTTTTTTGTTTTGTTTTTCATTCTTTTATTCTACCATGTTCGGTTTCAAATGGGAATGTGGGCACCCAACCGGTTAAACGGACAGATTTTACAATCAAGTAAGATTGTGCCTATGTTAAGGCAATCTTACTTAAAACAATTGGGCATAATCTGTCCGGTTGGGTGTGATAACCAGTAAGGTTGTCTTTTTTTATTGGCAAAGAAAAGACATCTTTATTGGGAAAAGGTCGGACCCCGAACTGAAAATTATTTGGTTCGGAAATAATGAATTGAAGTAAAAAAAACAATATGAACAAAATAAAAAATTTATTCAAAGCAAGTCCTATTGCAATGGTTGTAGTTGGTTTAGTAATAGCTGGAGCAGCTAGCGCGGCATTAGTTAGTTATATAAGTAATGCTCCCACAGCTACAGTAAATGTATCTTCTCCAGTAGACATAGGGATTTATGAAGGCGCATATGATATGGGCAATTCTGGTGCGGCATCAATAAATTTAACAGCTACTTATGGAGGAAGTACTTCTGAGTCCTTTACAACAATAGCTAAAAACAATGCTAATAACAGAATTGGAGCATACTATGTAATGGTAATTGAAGCAACAGATGATGGAGATTTAATGACAGGTGATGAATTTATAAAAATGATATGGACAGAAACTCCATGGGTAGATCTTAGGAATGATCTAGATGAATCTGGTAGTGATATAATAAACGAACTCTGTGTTGTTAACTCAGATGGAATATTAACTGCATTAACGGAAGTGACAAATTGGAACAAACAAAGAATAATATTATTTTGGGACAGCGATGGAAATAGCTCAAATGAATATTGTTATGGTGCACCAGACGGAACTACCCAATCGGCTTGTACAGAAAGCGAAATGGAATGGAGAGTAGAAAGTACTGGAATGTGCAGTGATTTAACACCTTATCTTGAAACTGCATTGGGACAGACTGAAACTCGTAGCGTTACTCATCTGAATGAAAAAGATGTAAAAAGTCTTAATCCTAGATCATGGACTTTTACTCCGACATGGAATACAGGAGCTGATGGAACTTTTACGATATCTGCACAGTATGTTAATACTGATAAGTTAGCAGAATATGCTGCAGGAATATATGACGGTACTATTACTCAATAACACTGATAGAAAAGAATCTGATAGTCATTTTTTGTAATGACTATCAGGGGGTAGGTTTGCTTTTAAGAAGCAAACCTACCCCCTGATGATGAATAATTTAATCAAAAAAATAATAGTTTTGAGCGTGATTTGTCTGATGACATTTTTTGCTGTTGTTGATTTAGCTAGGGCAGAGGAATTTAATTACACTGACCTTATTTTGAGTTTTGAGGATATTGATATCACTGCCGGAGAAATAAAAATTACCGAACTAAACATTACAAATAATTCAAATTATTTATTAGATAATGGTCAGTTGATTTTAGAAGTAGAATGTAATGATGATCTATTTGACGGAGCAGGAATTAACATTTCGTTTTCGTCTGTTAATAATCCTTACGATTGGAAATTACCTGATTCAGTTTGACAAGATGGAAAATTAACATTTTCTGGATTTAAAATTAATAGCGGAGATTCTATTTTTTATCTTGAAATAGAAGCAAATCCCGCTCTTTATCCCGGAAATTATACTTTTTCTTTGACTGTTAAAGGACAAACAGATACGGGAGTATATGTAGCTCCCACTGCCACAGAAGTTACGGTTTCTGCTACTCAATATGATGTAATTATAGACAGCAATGTTGCAAAACTGAACACAATAATTGTACCGAGCAATGTTACTAACGCCACGATTAATATGACTGATTTAATGATAATTACTAATGAGGAGAGGATTGTTAATACTCCTGCTAATAATGTTTTAAAGATTCAGTCCAGTACCTCTGTGATGGAAATACCTGCCAATACAAAAATTAGCGCAGCCAGTGATTCTAATTGGACAGGTGTAATAAATATACCAACGGTAAAACTTAATTCTTCTATAACGGTTATTCCTGATTCAGGAAAAACTGCGTTAGTAGATTCAGTAATTGAGATAGGGTTCGGAGATGTTGAACTAATTTTAGATAAAGCCGTAAAAATACTATTTGTCGGAAAAGCCGGTAAATATGTAGGTTATAGTCGCGGAGGCGTATTTACTCCAATTATTGCAACTTGCGGTGAAAATAGCCAGACCTGGGCTGATACAAATTTAGGCGATGGCGGAGACTGTAAAATTGATTCAGATTCAGGGTCTGATTTAATTGTTTGGACTAAACACTTTACCAAATTTGTTACTTATACTCAAACTGTTATTCCTCCTGTTGACTCTTCGTCTAGTAGCGGAACTGTTATCATTAGAGACGCTTCTACTTCTTCAACCAGCGATGTTGATTTTGAAGTCGCAAAAACAACAGCAAAAACTGAGATTACCGGCGATACAAATAATGACGGAAAAGTGAATAAATATGATTTTGCCTTAATGATGGCAGATTGGGGGAAAACTGGTCTAAGTGTTCTGTCTGATTTGAATCAAGACAGCAAAGTAGATAAATATGATTTCGCTTTATTAATGGTTAATTGGAGTTTGTAAAAAATATGAATAAAAATAAAATAACAATTTTAATTTTAGCGATTACGGGAATGATGATTTTTAGTTTGGGTGTTGAAGCATCTAATCCTTTTCTGTATGTTTCGCCGTCAGAGGCAAACAAAAATATAAACAGCACTTTTGATATTGCTGTTAAAGTTAGTCCATCTGGAGAAAAAGTTTGCGCAGTAGAAGGACAATTATTACTTTCCAAACTTTCCTGTCAAAAAATAGATTTAGCACAAGGAATTATGCCGCAGAACTCGCCTTCTTTTAGTAATAATCTTTCTTTTTTGCTTGGTATTCCCGGCTGTACTACCCAAGAAAAAACCTTATTTACCATCAGAGTTAAGGTAAACACGGTTGGTAAGGCATCTGCGAGTTTTAGGAATGTTGATGTTATAGGAGAGGGCGTTTCATTGGGTTCTGCTTTTGTTAAAGGGAATTATGAGATAACGGTTCCTTCCGCGCCATCTATTCCGTCTACGCCTTCCGTTCCTGTTCTACCTCCGGTTTCTTGCGTTTGCGAGGATTGGATCCCTTGGCAGAATAAAGATTGCGGACAAGAAGATTGCGTTGATACTCAAAGGTTGCAAGAAAGAACCCGGATTTGCGCGCCTTTGGGTTGCGATATTGAAAAACAAACTCAATGCATAAACGATTCAACTTGTATTACTTTAGCTAAGGAAAAGCCGGAAGTTGATGAGATAGTACACCAAGCTTCTCTTTTAGCGGCAATTGGCAGCGCGATTACTTTAGGAACTAATAATGTTTGGTTAGGGATTATTGTCGGGATAGGAATTATCTTACTTTTAATTCTTGTGATTCTTTCTATTTCCAAAAGATATAAGAAATATCGCGGCTGAGGAAAATGAGGAGTAAAGCAGGGGTCAAACCCCCTGTTTTTGTTTTGGTTGAATTAAATCGGAATAAATCGGAAGTTGGACTTCCGACAATTTACTAATTCAAAAACAATGCCTTTGTCGGGCTTTTTTACTTGAATTTTGGAAGTGGAAAAGGTAAGATGAAACAAAGCAATTCAAAAGTTTTAAATTATGGAAAAGTCATTTACTATTCACGATTTACCCAAAGAAGAGAGACCGCGTGAGCGATTGGTTAAGTTTGGTGAACAATCGCTTTCGGCTCAAGAATTGTTACAGATTATTTTGGGTCGCGGTATTGCTGGGGAATCGGTTGTAGTCACGGCGCAAAAATTACTATCGCAATTCGGCAGTTTTCAAAAATTAGCCGGAGCAAGTATTGAGGAAATGTCTTTAATCAAAGGAATCGGATTAGCAAAAGCGACACAGATAAAAGCCGTTTTTGAGATTGGCCGCCGTCTTTCCACTCAGACTGAGCCTTACAAAAGTAAAGAACTTACAGATCCAAAAAAAGTATATCAGTTGATAAAAAGCAAACTTAAAGATTATCACAAAGAACATTTTTACATTATTGTGCTTAACAGTAGGAATTGGTCAGTTGCAGAAGTTTCAGTTGGCAGTCTTAACGCCAGCATTGTTCATCCGCGCGAAGTATTCGCGGAAGCGATCAAAAACAAGGCGGCATCAGTTATATTTGTTCACAATCATCCATCTGGCAACCCCGAGCCATCAGAAGGCGATTTGATAGTAACAAAAAGATTGGTTGACGCTGGTAAAATTTTGGAAATAGAAGTGGTTGACCATATTATTATCACTAAAAATAGTTTTTTAAGCTTTAAGGAACATAAATTATTATGAAACCTAAAATAAACAAATACGATATTGAATTTTTAATTGATTATCTTAAAACTGGGAAAGAAATTCCGGAAGTTTATAAATACGCGCTTTTTCCGACCAAGCAAAAAGAATACGAACTTGTCTATGCTGGAAAAATGCGAAAAGAAGATGTATTGGCGGACACCGAAGAAGCCAAGCCGGTGCCACTTCAAATTGAAAAGATTTTTAATGGCAAAAAATATCCTCTTTATTCAAAAGAGTGGCATAATCTTTTAGTTTTCGGCGACAATCTGCAAATCCTCAAAACTTTCAATGAAAATAAAAATTCTTTGTATAATGGGGAGCTATCTAAAATAAAAGATAAAATCAAAGGCGAAGTAAAATTGATTTATATTGATCCGCCGTTTGCGACGAAAGATGAATTTCAAAATAGAGAAGGCGCAAAAGCATACAACGACAAAAAGAAAGGAGCCGAATTTGTAGAATTTTTGCGCAGAAGGCTAATAGTTGCAAAAGAATTACTCGCTTCAGACGGTTATATTTGTTGTCATTTGGATCAAAAAATGAATCATTATATAAAAATGGTAATGGACGAAGTTTTTGGAAAAAATCATTTTGCAAATGAGATTGTCTGGCGGTACTTTATGGGCGGTAAATCTAAAAATTTCTTTTCAAAAAAACACGATACAATTTACATATATTCTCAAAACGAAAAAGCAGAAATGAAAATATCTAACAGAGAAAGAATTTTAACTTATAAGCCAAACTTAATTGACGAAAATTCAACAATTAAAAAATATGAGGCTGTATGTAAAGAAACAAGCGAAAAAAGAGACTTTTATACTAGCGAAGTTAAAGAAGATGATGTGTGGGAAATTTCAGGCGTGTTTAATATGGGGAACGAGTATCAAAATTATCCGACACAAAAGCCGGAGGAACTTTTGCAAAAATTAATTTTAGCAATGACAAATAAAGGTGATCTCGTTTTAGATTTTTTCTGCGGTAGCGGGACAACGCTTGCGGTTGCCGAGAAACTTGGTCGCCGCTGGATTGGCTGTGATATTGGTAAATTGGCGATATATACAACACAAAAGCGATTGTTAGAAATTGACAAAAGTAAAAATTTAGAAAATCCAAAAAAGAAATATGGCAAGCCAGCAAAATCTTTTGCTGTTGTTACTTCTGGACTTTATGATCTTGGAAAAATTTTTGCTCTGAAAAAAGACGAGTATATTCGTTTTGTGAAAGATTTGTTTGAGATTGAGGAAGCAAAGCGAGATAAAATTGGTGGTGTAGAGATTGACGGAACAAAACGCGGATTCCTTGTAAAAATTTTTCCGTATTGGGAGTTAAAAAATATTAGTGTTGATGAAAAATATTTGCGAGAATTGCACAAAAGTATTGGAAAGAAAATTGATAGCAGATTTTATATTATTGCTCCCGCAAACAATGTTGATTTTATTAGCGATTATCACCAAATAGATAATGTTTGTTATTACTTTTTGAAAGTCCCGTATCAAATTATTAAAGAATTACATAAAGTGCAGTTCAAAAAATTTTGTCAACCGCAAAGCAAAAGAAATATCAATGATTTAGATGAAGCAGTTGGCTTTCATTTTATCCGCCAGCCAGAAGTGAAATCAGAAATCAAAAAATTAAAAGACAAAATAGTTTTGAAAATTAAAAAGTTTGAGTCCGCGTATTTGCAAGACGAAACCGGCGAGAAACTCAAGAATTTTGAAAGTTTGGCAATGATTTTGCTGGATAAAAACTATAAAGGGGACGAATTTATGATGGATGATTATTATTTTGCGGAAGATATTGCGGATAATAAATATAAATTGGAATTTTTAGAAAAAGATTGCGGTAAGCAGATTATGGCAATTTATATTGATATTTACGGCAATGAATTCCGGGAAATTTTTAAGATAAAAATATGATAACTAAAATAGCGATTTTCCGCAAAAAGGAAATTAGAAAAATTATTTATCAAAATGAATGGTGGTTTTCTGTTATTGATATAATAAAAGTGTTGACAGGCACGGAAAGACCAAGAAAATATTGGAACGATTTAAAGAAGAAACTTGTGGACGAAGGATATTTTCAGTTGTCCGAAAAAATCGGACAACTAAAATTATTATCTAACGACGGCAAAAAATATAAAACAGATTGCGCTAATACTGAAGGGATGTTTCGCATTATTCAATCAATCCCATCGCCAAAAGCAGAGCCGTTTAACGCGGACGAATTTTCTAAAACATTTGCAAAACAAAAAATTGCTTAAAAACAAATAACTATGCCAGATATAAAAATATACAAAACACAAGATTTGGTTTTACAGATAAAGCAAAATTATAATCCAGCCAAACTTAATTTGCAAAAGTGGGTTGATTTTATTGATGTGCTTTGCGGTGATAGAGAATATCAAAAAGAAGCGATTAGAGACGCAATTATTTTTTTTGCGTCTGGTGAATACAAATCAATTGAGGATTTAGTTGAGGAAAATTTTAGAAAAAACAATGAATTGCAAAAAAGATATAAAAGTATTCGCGATTATCAAAAAAATTTGCCATTGCCGCGTAAATTGTCAGCAGTTATTGATTTGGCGACCGGCACAGGTAAAAGTTATGTGATTTACGGCATTGCGCAAATTGCTTTGGGTATTGGCTTGGTTGATAAGGTTTTGGTACTTTGTCCATCGCTTACAATTAAATCAGGATTAAGAGAGAAGTTTGAAAAACTTTCTGGCGACGACAAAATCAAAGCAACTTTGCCTGAAGATGTTATTTTCAAAAATCCGAGAATTATTGACGCAAACAGCACGATTAAAAAAGGCGATATTTGCGTAGAAAATATCCACACCGTTTATGAGAGAACGGGGTCGTCAATAAACGACAGCTTGAAAGGAAACGGCGAGCGGGTTTTAGTGTTGAACGATGAAGTTCATCATGTGTATAATACAACAGGGGATAAGGATGTAAAAAAGTGGAGACAGTTTTTACTTAATCCCGATTTCAATTTCAAATACATTTTAGGACTTACTGGCACGGCTTATCTTGATGACGAGTATTTTAACGATGTTATTTATCGCTATTCAATACGACAAGCCGTTGATGACAAAGTGGTTAAGTCGGTTGATTATGTTGCAGAAGATGAGGTCTCTTCAAACCCAACAGAAAGAAAAAACGAAAAATTTCAAAAAATTTACGACAACCACGATGAGTTTGTAAAAAAGTATCGGCTCATTAAGCCACTCACAATTTTAGTTACAAAAGATATTTCTAAAGCAAAAATACTTCGGGAAGATTTGATTGATTTTTTGGAAAAATGGGAAAAAATATCACGGAAAGCAGTTGAGAAAAAAGTTTTAATTGTTACTTCGCACAAAGACCATAAGAAAAATGTTTTGAAATTGAAAAATGTTGATAATAAAGAGAGTTCTGTTGAGTGGATTGTTTCCGTTTCTATGCTTACAGAGGGTTGGGATGTAAAAAATGTTTTTCAAATTGTGCCGTGGGAAGATCGTGCTTTCAACTCTAAGCTTTTAATTGCTCAAGTTTTAGGTCGCGGGCTTCGCATACCGGAAGAATACAAATCGCCACAACCAAAAGTCAGAGTTTTTAATCACGACGCATGGAGCCGAAATATTCGCGGTTTAGTTGATGAGATTTTAGAAATTGAAATGCGTTTGACGAGCGAAATTTTGACTTCCAGTGAGAGGAAAAAATATAATTTTAATCTCTACAACATAAATTACGAAAAAATAGAAAAGCCAATCAAGTCTAAGGAAAATACGCAGATTTTTGATTACTCTAAAGGAATTATCAAGTTGGTATCAAAAGAGTTGAAAATAAGCAAAGAAACAGAATATGAAGATTTATATGGAGTTATCAAACCAAAGACAACAATTATTCAGAGAAATATTTTTAGTGTAGATGAAATTGTTAATAAAATAATAGCAACTTTTGAAATACGGGATTTTGAAGCAAAAATTAGATTTCCAAAAGGAGATTATGATAAAGAAAATTTGCCACCTAAAAATGAAATAAGGGAAATCATTATTCGGTCAATGAAAGAGGTCGGTATTTCTGGTGGATTTTTGGATGAAGAAAATGCTCTCAAAATTTTTCAAGCATTTCAGACGCTTTTCCGAAAGAGAAGCTCCACAATTGTATTTGAAAGAAAAGTAAATGAACCTTTTTTGGTCAAAACAAAACAAATGCAAAAAGAAGGTGTCACCGTAGGCGCAATAAAATACGGCTCAACAGTTTTTTATACAGAAAATTTCAAAGATGAGTGTAGCAATGGTATGATTGATATTTTGAAAGATATAATTGATGACGAGAGTTTACCAAGAAGTGCGAGTAAATAAGTAAATTTTTATTGTTTCAAAACGCCAGTTGATGTTGTTTTGACCAAAAAAGAACCAGAAAGAAAGTTCGTTGAAGCGATTGTTAGCCCAAAAGTATGCGAAAAAATTGATGCTTGGATAAAATCGAGGGACATGGGATTTTATAGTATTGAGTATTCGTGGAGAAAAGGAGAACACCCGACGCAAGATAATTTTAATCCTGATTTTTTCTTAAAGTTTGGCGAAAATATCGTTGTCATTGAAGCCAAGGCGGATGGTGATGATTCTGACGAAAATAAGGCAAAGTATCGCTGGGCAAAACAGCATTTTAAGACACTGAATGAGGAATTAAAAAAGAATAATATTAAACAGCAATACTTTTTTCATTTTTTGAGTCCGAATAGCTATGCCGAATTTATAGAATATTTTTGCGACAATAGGATATTTGACAAGAAATTTCGTAGTAAAATTGAGGATTTATTGGACAGGGGACAAGGCGTGAAGTATGACTAACAAAGAATAGGAATACAAGATACGCACTTTTTTAATTTAATTATTTTGTTGATAAAATCCTTGCCATCACCAAAGACGACGACTATCTCCAAAACGAAGCCAAACAAAAAAAGGTCAAAGAATACGAAGACCAAATTGACAAAATGGTATATAATCTTTACGGGTTGACCAAAGAGGAAATTGAGATAGTGGAAAGGTATTGAAATTTTATTAAAATAGTGATATTCTAAAATTGATATGAAAATTCAATCTCAGGAAATTAAACAATTAAATATTACTGCGGTTTTTACAGAAGTTGATCATACCTCTATCACTCCTGAAAAAATGAGAAAAATTTTTGAATTAACTAAAGAAGAAAATAAAACAAGCCCCTTTTTAGAGCCATCTCAATTTATAAAAATTTTAGGAATACCTAGTAGACAAAAGGATATTATTATTGAAGGTGAGAGATTAAGGGTTAATGATAAAGGAGGTAAAAAACCTCAAGATTCAGATCTAATAAGGTATTTTCAAATTGCATTTAGAGAACTTACAAAGAAAGATAAACTTATTGCTTATGGTTTTAATTATGATATATTAGTAATTTCTGAAAAGAAAGTAGATTTTAAGAAATTTTTAGGAACAAATGTAATCAAAAGCTTGTCGGCCACCTCTATCTTAGAGAGCGGATTAAGAGTTTTATCTACTAAAAAGGAAAAACGTTACGATTTACAAATTTCTCCTACAGGCGACCCTAAGAGATTATTATTTCATTTAAATGTTCATTGTCCGTTTAAAAAAATCGATTTTGAGCAGTTACAAAAGCAATTCAAGGAAAACTATTTAAGCTTGATTAAAATAATTGAAAAAATTTAAAGTCGATATGGACTCCTTAATTTTTCAAACAAAAACATCTGACATAAACAGCAAACAATTTTTTGATACTGATCAGGATTTTTTTGTTGGTCATGGAGGCATAGAATTACCGTCCGGCGTGCTTCCTGCAGAAGAAATAGATATACAAGGATTACTTTCTCAATATCGAACTTCTGTTGATTTAGAAATTCAATATTTAAAAAACCAAATTACTTCACTAACAGGAGAAATTATGTTTCAATCACAAATTATCCGAGAGTTACAAGAAAGAAAAATAGTTCCTGTCCAGAATTTACGGTCTTCAAAATTACACTTAAAAGAACCTCTATATATTTCAGTAGAATGTAGTAATGGGATTTTTGTTGCGTTTTCGGATGATTTAAATTTATATGGTCAAGGCGAAACCGAGTTAAATGCAATTAGAGATTTTTGTAAAGAAATAGAAAATTTATATTTTGACCTCAAAAAGTCAAAAAATAAACTTGGTAAAGTGATGAAGGAAAACTGGCAATTTTTTAAAAATATAACAAAAGAAACATGATGCAATTAAAGAAAAAAGAATTTGCGACTATTGTAAATAAATTAAGAAGAAAATTTGAAGTAGAGGAAGGACATACGGGACATTGGCAGATAAAATTTTTTTATCAAGGGAAATTTGTTGGCAGAACAAAATGTTCGGAAGGAAAAGGAGACATTCCTCCAATAATTGTCCAAAGAATGAAAGGTCAATTATACCTTGCTGACGATAAAGAACTCGCAGATTTTAAAAATTGTCCATTAAGTTGTGAAGAGTATATTGTACTATTAAAGCAAAGAAAATTTATATGAGTGGAATAAATCGGAAGTTGGACTTCCGAAAGATTAATTATGTCAAATATTTTTGCTTATCCACTTGACAGGGTTTCTTTACACGCTATAATAGAAGTATATGGTTATAAATCTACACAAAAAAATTAAATTATTGAGGCGAGAAAACGGTTTCTCGCAGGAGTATATGGCTAAAGCATTGGGAATGTCCCGCCCTACTTATATGCAAATAGAAACCGGGGAGCGGGAATTAACAATATCCGAAGCAAAAAAGCTTGCCAGTATTTTTGGCATGCGATTGGAGGATTTTTTGGCAGGTAAAGATACCGCAAAAGTAGAGGTCGTATTTGAAAAAGGCAAAAGAAAAAAAGAAAAAGAACCGGAAATCAGAATAAGCGTGCCTCAGCAGAATTTAAAAAAATTTAAAGAGGTCTTGCTTTATATTTTAGAAAACGTTGGAGCTCGTCCTAATATCGGCGAAACCGCGATTTATAAATTGCTGTATTTTATTGATTTTGATTACTACGAGAAATTTGAAGAGCAGTTAATCGGCGCCAAGTATATTAAAAATTATTTTGGTCCAACACCGGTTGAATTCAAAAAAATAACTGACCAAATGATCGCGAGCAACGAGATTGAAAAAGTAAAAAGCAAGCATTTCCAGTATGAACAAAAAAAATATTTGCCGCGCCGTTCGGCTAATTTAAAAGTTTTATCAGCTCAAGAAATTCAACACATTGACAAAGTATTGAATCGTTTGGCATGGAAAAACGCCAAAGAATTGAGTGATTATTCACACTTAGATACGCCATGGCAGGTTCATGAAGCAGGCGAAGAAATTAGCTACGAATCCGTATTTTATCGCGATAATGATCACTCAGTAAGAAATTATGAAGATGAACTTTAAAAATTTCCAGGAATTTGACAAAGATTGTAAAAAATTGTCAAAAAAATTCAAATCTTTGGACGAGGATTTGTCAGAGTTTAAAAAAGTTCTCAATAAATTTCCATTAGGTATTGGTAAACATTTTAATATTATTAGAAAAACTGGCTCTATATATATTATTAAAGCCAGATTTTTTTGTAAAAGTTTAAAGAAAAAAGACCTAAGAATTATTTACGCCTATATTAAAAATCATCAAACAGTAGAAATGATCGGCATTGAATTTATTGAAATTTACTTTAAGGGCGATAGAGAAAACGAAAACCGCAAAAGGATTAAGAATTATTTGAAAAATTTCTAAATCCTCCCGGGGAATAAATCGGAAGAAGGACTTCCGACATTACTTTTTTTAGAAATAGTGAGTAGCGGGGGAGAGTGTTTTTAAGTTTTTTATAGGGTTGTATTTGATTTTTTTTATCAATTGGCTATAATTGGATATAGTTAATGTATCCAATTAATTTACTTGTAGTGAGTATGTCGAATTATGACAAAAAATAATAAATTAGACCAGCGACTCCAGCAGATACCAGCTGAAATCTGGTCAAAAATAACAAAGATTGATGAATTAAAGGGGCAGTGGGTTGCCGGGGCGCGATTAAGTCCTCAGGTTTTGGGCCGTCTTAAGCGGTCAGTTTTGATTACTTCAACCGGCGCTTCTACCCGTATTGAAGGTTCTCGTCTTTCCGACGAGGATGTAGAAAAATTGATGCGCAGTATTGATATTCAAAAATTCACGAACCGCGACAAGCAGGAAGTAAAAGGCTATTTTGAATTGCTTGAAAATGTTTTTAACTCTTGGAGATCGCTTAAGTTTTCAGAGAGCACTATTAAACATTTTCATAAAGAGCTTTTGAAATATGTAAAAAAGGATGAACTTCACAGGGGCGAATACAAAAAAACCGAGAACAAAGTTGAAATGATTGACGCGGCCGGTAAGTCCATTGGCGTTCTTTTTGACACTACGCCAGCATATCTTACTCCCAAAGAAACGCAGGAGTTAGTTGAATGGACTCAACAATCTTTTGCCGAGAAAAAATATCATCCATTTCTTATTGTGGGCAACTTTCTTGTTGAATTTTTGCAAATCCATCCATTTCAAGATGGTAATGGCCGGCTTAGCCGCGTTTTGACCAATCTGCTTTTACTCAAAGAAGGGTATTTGTATATGCCTTATATTTCTCATGAGAAGTTAATTGAGGATAACAAGCCGAATTATTATATGGCTTTACGGAGAAGCCAGAAGACTTTTAAGACCAATCGCGAGAACATTATTCCGTGGCTGGATTTCTTTTTGACTATTTTTTTTAAGCAGTCGCAAATGGCTGTTGAACTTCTGTCTAAGGAAAATATAGAAAAACTTTTATCTAAAAAACAATTGGCAGTATGGCAATATTTTCAAGAGATAGAAGAAACTACCACTGGTGAAATTATTAAAAAAACAAAAATTGTCCGGCCTACTGTAAAGCAAGCACTGGATAGACTTCTACGTTTTAAAAAAGTTGAGCGCATCGGCCTGGGAAGAAGCACAAGATATAGGAAATTATAAAAATAGAAATAGGAATTAACTTCATTTTTCAGAAATAGTGAGTAGCGGGGTGGGGTATACCAGAAATTTGTCAATGAAGCGGTTTTTTGGTAGAATAACAGAATGTATGTTATTAATTCAAAAGGAGAAAAGGAGATGTTTTCTTTTCAAAAAGTTTATCGCTCAGCGCGAAGAGCGGGCGCTTCAAACGAGCTGGCAAAAGAAATCGCAGAAATTATTAAAAGAAACGCTTTTTCCGAAATTAAAACATTAGATATTTTTCAAAGGGTTAGAAAATTGCTTTCAGAAAAAAATTCCAAGTCGGCTTTAAGATTTTCGCTGAAACAAGCAATGGCAAAATTGGGACCTACTGGCTTTCCATTTGAAAAATATATCGGGGAGGTTTTAAGATCAACCGGCTTTGAAGTAAAAATCAATCAACATCTACCCGGTTTTTGCATTCCTGATTATGAAATAGATTTCATTGCCAGAAAAGAAGGGTTAATATATGTTGGTGAATGTAAATACCGAAATCTTGCTGGCGAAAGAGTGCGTTCAAAAAACGCTCTGTCAAACTATGCCCGATTTTTAGATATTTTGAAAGGTAATTGCTTAAAAGCGGAAAAACATAAAAATTTTGAGATTAAAACAATGATGGTTACAAACACAAAATTTACAAAAAGAGCAATGAGATATTCTCAATGTATGGGGGTTGAACTTTTAGGGTGGAACTGCCCAAAAGCTCGTGGACTGGAAAATCTAATAGAAAAACACAAACTTTATCCAATTACTATTTTGCCTTCATTAAAAAAAGAGCTTAAAGATATTTTTATTTCAGAGAAAATGATGCTTGTTCAAAATGCCTTAAAGATTAAACCGGAAAAATTTGCCAAAAAATTCAAAATTCCGATAAAAACTTTGTTCCCCTTAATAAAAGAAGCAAAAATTTTGTTAGGGTAATGAAACACGCTATGTTGAAAATGTTTAAACTTGAAGTTTAAACAAACAATATGCCTTTATCAATCGGGATTGTTGGCTTGCCAAATGTCGGCAAATCAACTTTATTCCAAGCCATTACTAAAAAACAAGTTGAACGGTCCAACTATCCATTTTGCACAATTGACCCTAATGTGGGCGTTATCGCCGTGCCCGACAAGAGAGTGGATAAACTAACGAAATTATTTAATTCACATAAGAAAATTTATACTACAATAGAATTTGTTGATATTGCCGGTTTAGTTGAGGGCGCCAATAAAGGAGAAGGTCTGGGTAATAAATTTTTGGCTAACATCAGAGAAGTTGACGCGATAATTTATGTTTTGCGTTGTTTTAAAAACGAAAAAATTATTAATGCGCAGCCCGGAACAGATATTTTGAAAGATAAGGAAATTTTAGACACAGAAATATCTCTTAAAGATTTAGCAACCGTAGAAAAAAGGATTGAAGGACTGCAAAAAGAAATTAAAACAGGAACAAAGGAAATCAGGGAAGAATTAAAGGTTTTAATAAAAGGGCAAGAATTCCTTGCCCAAGGAGAGATATTGGCTGAAAAATTTTGGGATAAGGAAGAAAAAAAGATACTAAACAGTTTTCAGCTATTAACACTAAAGCCAAGATTATATTTATTGAACGGCTCTATTGAGGAAGCGCCAATAAAAATAATAGAAATTTTCAAAAAAAATAACTGTGTATTTTTAATTATTGACATATTGACCGAATTTGAAGCAACGGATTTTAGTCCAGAGGAAAGAATATCTTTTGGCCTGCCCGAGGAATCAAAAATAAACGATTTGATAAAAGAGTCCTATAAACTGCTTGATTTAATAACCTTTTTTACCACTGGACCCGATGAAACGCGCGCATGGACGCTTATCAAGGGGAAAACAGCTCCCCAGGCAGGTGGAGTAATTCATAGTGATTTTGAAAACAATTTTATTAAAGCAGAAATAATAAATTGGCAAAAACTCACTGACGCTGGAAGCTTTACAACGGTAAGAGAAAAAGGATATATTCGCATTGAAGGAAAAGAATACATTATACAAGACGGCGATGTAATTGAAATCAAAAGCGGAGCGTAATGCACAAAAGATTGACAAATTTATGAAAATAATTAAGGTAAAAACAAAGGACAATGAAGTCCATTAGACAGAGTTCTTTAACAAAAAGGAGGTAATAAGATGGAAAAAGGAGAAAAAATAGTAAAAGAAAGAGATATATTTGATAGTATATCGCCTATAGACTACCGCTACTGGGATAAAGAAGTCGCGAAATTTCTTTCAGAAAATGGTTTTACCGAGTATAAACTGCGAGTGGAATTGGCTTTGATAAAAACTTTACACAAACGTGGAATATGTAGTAAGGAAGTTGTTGGGGAAGTAGAAAAGGCCTGTGGACAGGTAACGACTTATGAGGTCTATGCCGAAGAGGGAAGAATTAAGCATGACATTCGCGCTTTAGTGAACTGTATTCAAAATAAAGTGAGCGATAAAGCAAAGCCGTTTATCCATATGACAGCCACTTCGTTTGATATTTCAGATACTGCTAATGCCGCTCGTTTCAGAGACGTACAAACAGAAATAGTAATCCCGGAACTTATTAAATTGGAACAAATTTTGATAGAAATTACCCTAAGAGAAGCGGAAACACTCCAAATCGGAAGAACTCATGGACAGCATGCAGAGCCGATTACTTTTGGTTTTGCAATGGTTGAGTACGTCAGTCGGCTCGGTGATTGCATCCAATCTCTCAAGAACCTGGTACCGCAAATTATTGGAAAATTTTCAGGAGCAGTAGGGGCATATAACGCTTCCTCACTATTTTTTGACGACCCGGAAAAATTTGAAGAAGAAGTACTATCTGAACTTGGACTTAAACCAGCAGAATACTCAACTCAGATAATTCCGCCAGAACCATTAATGAGAATGCTTTCTGAGTTAATTTCTACTGGCGGTATTTTAGCTAATCTGTCCAGAGATATGCGAAATTTACAGCGGACAGAAATTGGAGAAATCGGTGAAAAATTTCAGGGAGAACAAGTTGGTTCGTCAACAATGCCGCACAAGAGAAATCCCATTAGTTTTGAAAATGTAGAAAGCATTTGGAAGATATTGATAGGTGATTTAATCACAGTATATCTAAACCAGATAAGCGAACACCAGCGAGACCTGACAAACTCAGCAGCAGCGCGGATTTATGGAGAAATAGTGGGATATTTGGTCTCAATAACTAAACGATTGACCAAAACGATGAAAAAGCTGAAAATTGATAAGAAAAGTATAGGACGAAACATAGAAATCCAAAAAAAAGTAATTGCCGCAGAACCTTTATATATCGTTTTAGCCGCCAATGGATACACAAATGCTCACGAGAAAGTGCGTCAATTGACCATCCAAGCCCAACAAGAGAATAAAGACTTGATAGAAATCGTCTATGAAGATACGAATTTACGACCATATTTTAATTCAAAAATACCACAAAAGCAAAAGAGGATGATTGTGAATCCGGTGTTCTTTTACACTGGTATTGCCGCAGAGAAAGCAAAAGAGATAGCCAATCGCTGGGCAGATATACTCGAAATAGAAGTAAAAATTTAGGAGGTGAAAAAGAAAAAAAATGGAAAAAATAGATGAAGGGAAGACAAAAGAAATTTGGCAAACTGAACCTGGGATAGTAAGAATTATCAGCAAACCAATTATCACGGCTGAAGACGGAAAGAAGAAAAATCCAATGAAAGATAAAGACGAATTGGCAACAACACTACATCAAATATCTTTAAATTGTTTAATCGGCGTGGAATAAAGACACATTTTATCAAACAAGCATCAAGAACAAGTTTTTACGCTTTAACGTGCGAGATGATTCCAGTTGAGGTAGTAATAAGGAGAATTGGTACTGGCAGTTATCTCAAACGAAACCCAGAAGTTCAAGACGGCACCGTGTTTGACGAACTAATAGTGGAGTTTTTCTATAAAGACGACGATTTAGACGATCCATTTATAGTAATTATTCCAGGCCGTCGCTGGTTGCTTTACGACGCGCATAAGCCAATAAACGATTTAGATTTCATTAAAGTAATTCAGCCAAAATTCACTTGGGAAGAAGCAGAGTATATTGAGCAACAAGCAAAATTGATATTCTCTATTTTAGAGAATGCCTGGCGAGAATTAGGAATTACAATCTGGGACCTCAAAATAGAGTTTGGCAGGCATAACAATGAAATTATATTGGCTGATGTGATTGACGCCGACAGTTTCCGAATTAAGGATAAAAATGGGCGGCAGCTAGACAAACAAGCGTACAGAGACGGCGCAGATATGGAAGAGGTCAAAGATATCTATAAAATAGTGTCTGAATTGACAAACCAATGGAAGTGATAAAAATAACAAAACAACCGTTTTGGGTCAGATGAAAATCTGAACCTCAAGGCGGATTTTTTTTGTCAAACTATTGACATTGTTATGTGTTTAGTGTATGTTTAAGGAAACTTAAAAAATCGAGTATTAAGCGCTTAAAACATTGAACGTTTGGTACTGCGGTCGTGCTCTCTAAATTTTACGTTAGTAAAAAAGTTAGAAGTAGGTCGTTAAGTTAAATTATTAGATAGTTTTCAAAAAAAATGGAAAAAAAATTATATGTCGGAAGTCTTTCTTACGACACGACTGAAGACACTCTTAAGGATTTGTTCGCTCAAGCTGGAACAGTAGATTCAGTAGCCATTATCATAGACAAAATTTCCGGAAGATCAAAAGGATTTGGTTTTGTGGAAATGTCTTCTGAAGATGAAGCAAAGAAAGCGATAGAAATGTTTAACGGAAAGGATTTGGACGGAAGAAGTATTGTAGTGAATGAAGCCAAACCAATGGAAAAAAGATCTTTTGGCGGAGGCGGAGGTTCTCGCAACAGATTTGACCGATAAAAAAGACATCTGAATCAAAAAACCCCGCCAGTCAAGGTAACTGGCGGGGTTTTTGACTTTTACGCATAAAAAGAATAAAATATAATATTATGTCAATAATTATTATTCCTTTGATTATTATCGCTGTAATTATATCTTTTTTCTATATCGGGCAATTCCCCACAGGAGATTGGGAATTTTTGCGACAAGGAATTTTCCCTCAAATTCAAGAACCTTCTTCAAAAAAGCAAACCTATTACAAAAAACCAACTGAACCAACAACACCTGACGAGCCGACAGAACCCACGGAACCCAAAAAATCCTCTATTTTAATTGATACTTTCATAACCGCTGGCCCGAAAAAAGGAGAATTAATAAAAGAAACAAATAAGGTAACTTTTGAATTTGAAGGAAAAATCACTGCGGAACAATCTGACCAGCAAATATCATTTGAAACAAAAGTTATAGGGCTTGACGACAACTGGAAAAAAACTTGTTCCCAAAAAAGAACAATAATCCTGCCTTCTGGTCCTCAAGAATATACTTTCTTGGTAAGGGCAAAGATAGAGGATTCGGTTGACCCTACTCCTGCTGGCAGAACTTTTAACATAAATGTTTCTCCTTATTTTGAGAAAGTAAAAATCTTTAATGTAAAAGTTAAAACTTCTTCTAAACCCTCTTTAATAACCATAACCGCACAAATTAAAAAACAAGAGGAAATTAACTTTACTGACTGGGAAATTAAAGGAAAAAGAGGAAAATTTACTATCCCGCAGGGGATAAAATATTATCACTCTCTTTTTGGTAATACTCCCAGGGATAATATTGTCGTAAAACCGGGAGATGTAATATATATATCCAGCGGCATAAATCCTTTTGGCAAAGGTAAAAATTTTAAGCCCAATAAGTGTTTTGGCTATTTGAGCAAATTTTATTACTTCCCTATTTCTGTGCCAACAGGAAGATGTCCAGGTCCAAAAAAAGAAGAACTTTCTAGTCTAAGCGCTTGCTGCGAAGAATTTATTCTTGATTTGAAAACCTGCGAAATCCCAAGTTATTCTCAAAACTTAAAAATAGCGACCGACTCAGAATGCACAACTTATTTGAATGAAAATTTTAACTATAATGGTTGTTTTAGAAATTTTTCCAAAGATAAAAACTTTTTGAAAAACAACTGGCATATTTACCCGGGCAAAAATATTGTTGCTAGCGAGGAACGGGATATATTGTATTTACGGGACCAAAACGGTCTTTTCGTAGATAAACATTCCTACGGTTGCCGCGTCTGCAAATGAATAACTTCGGCTAATACTTCCTTGGCTGTTCCCTGTTTTTGAAAAAATTTTATCCCTTTCTCTTTCAAAGCATTTGCCATATTTTCACCTATAGTCCCGGCAATTACAATCTCAATATCTTTATCTCCAAGCATTTTAGCCACGGCGAATCCTACGCCGCCTCCGCCAATGGCAAACGGGTTGGAAATTACCTCTAAAAGCTCCTCTTTTTCATTAAAAATTAAAAAATACGGGGTTCGTCCCGCCAAGGAACTTATTTCCGCATTTTCATTTTTGTTAATTGTGGCAATAGCAATTTTCATAATAAAGTAATAGGAAGCCCGCCTTCCTTAATTTTTAACAATTTTGTCGACCACGATTCCATTGATAATGGAAAATAAAATCATATAAAAAGTAAGTATTATGGTAAAAGGCAAACCAAAATAATAAATCATTATAGGCAGGAGAGGAATTTTAATCGCCCGATTGTAAAGAAAGGCGGCAATAAAAGAATTTTTCATTCCTTTTTCCTTTAACTCGCTAAGCAAGGGATACCACATATAGATAGGTCCGCTTGATAAAATCCCTCCGGCAATTGATATAAACCAGCCCTTAATTCCAGCGCTCTCTCCAACAAGTCTTGCTATCTTTTTAGAATCAAGAAAAAGATTTGAAAGAAACATAAAAATAAATACTAAAATAAATACTGGAATAATTTTCTGAAGAATATCCAGAAATCCAATAAATGCGTGTTTTGCCAAGTCAAAGTCTACAAAGCACACAACTAAATATAAAACTATAACAATCACAAAAAAAATCCAGCTTGGTTCAATTTTTTCCAAAATTTTATTTATCATACAATTGATAGCGTAGAAATAGTTAAAATAGCGACTATTAGCGCTGTTACAAAACTCGCAATATTTCTTGTTACCGCGAATCTTTTTCCAAGCATTAAGGACTCTGCCGGCAACTGAATTATGCCAACAGTAACCCAAGCCAAAATAAAAGCAGTGATGGCAATCAAACTAATTCCTTGTTTTAATAGTTCTCCTCCTATAATATAACTGGTTATCGGGTTCCCGGCGGCTATACTTCCAAATATCGCGCCGAACAACGGATCTATAATTTTATCGCCGGTAAAAATATTTGCGTAAAAATTTTTTGGTATCGCTACAAGAGACAAACTCACAAGCAAAATCATACCTAAAATAATCGGCAGAACCTGCCTGAAACTATTTGCTGTTTTTACAAAAGATTTTTTTGTATTCAAAAGTGTCATATTAATAATAGTGTATTTTCATTATACCAAAAAATTGCCAAAATAACGATTTTTTGTTCATTTATCTATTCCAATATTCTCAAAAATTTGAGAATACTTTGGCCTCGGTCTGTAACTTTGTGCCTAACGTGAGATCCGTCTGACCGTTTTATTACCAAACCGGCAATAGCTAATCGCCTGATATGCTCTGATGCGGTTTTAAAATTTATCTCTAATTTTCTTGTGATATCAATCACTGAAAGTTCTGGTTCTCTTTTCAAAAGTTCCAAAATCTCAATCCTTCCATGATTGGCAAAACCCTTAACAATTCGCTCTAATTGATGATAACTCTTTTGTTTATTTTTATTCTTTACCATATTAAATCTATCAAATTTACTATTGAAATTAAAGTATTAAAATATCATTAAAATCACCATTAAGGTATTATAGCAAAAAGAATCAACTATTCCAATGTTCTTGAGAACATTGGAATAGTTTTCTGTTTAACTTCCGAGAAAAACTTAAATTGAAAACCTTTTTTCAAACTCTCTAACTATTCTCAAATTCTCAAGAATTTGAGAATAGTTAATGCCAACCTTCCTTTAAGTTAATTCTTTGACTTTTTTAAAATAAGCAATCCTCATAATGAATTTTATCAAAATCTCTATTTTAACCATTTATTGTCATATCCTTAAATTCTAAATCGCTTTCTCCCGAACCCCTGCAATCAATTCTTAATACAGCTATGTTTTCATTCGTCAAAGGTTTTATAGAATTATTTACAAAAGGATAGTACTCTTTGGCATCCTTAAAACCATGAATTATAATAACTACTGGCGGCTTCATTTTTTTTGGCAAGGATAACAAACCTGCAATTTTCTGATTTTTTTTATTATAAAATTCTACTTTTTGTTGTTTCATATTATTTAAGAAACGCTCCTTAAACAAATGTCGCAGGCGCCGCAATTTTTTTTGGAAAATTTTTCTCCAAAATATCCAAGCAAAAATTTCCTTCGGCAAGTTCGGGTTTCGCAATATTCTACGACCTGATTAATCTTGCCTTGGACATTCAATCGCTGTTCAAGATTTTCAATCTGTCCAAGAAAATATTCATGCTTCATCTTATCCCCGTAAGAATAAAACAAAACGCATTCACTGGCAAGCCCGTCTCTGCCTGCGCGTCCGATTTGTTGATAATATTCTTCAAGTGTTTTAGGAAAAGTATAATGGATAATCAAACGAACATCTGGTTTATCAATACCCATCCCAAAAGCAATAGTGGCAACTATTATCCGAGCGCCGTCTTTAATAAACATTTCCTGAGTGCGCTTTCGGGTTTCTTTATCTAAACCAGCATGATATGGTAACGCGTTAAACCCGTTCTCCCTTAAATTTTTTGCAATATGTTCGGTATCCTTTCTGGAAAAACAATAAATAATTGCTGATTCGTCTTTGTGTTTTTCAAGAATTTGAACAATCTTGTAAAAAGTATTATAGCCTTTTTTTTGAAAAACAAAAAAGCTAAGATTTTTCCTGTCAAGACTGGAAATGGATATTTTGGGCTTGTCCAAAGAAAGCTGTTTTACAATATCTTCTCTTACTATTGGTGTAGCAGTAGCGGTAAGCGCAATCATAGGAACTCCTGGAAATCGCTTTTTAAGAAATTTAAGGTTGCGATAATCAGGACGAAAATCATGTCCCCATTCAGAAATACAATGCGCTTCATCAATAGCAATTAGATCTATTTTAAGTCCTTGTAAAAATCCCTGAAAATTTTCCAATGCCAACCGTTCCGGAGCCACATAAAGAATTTTAATTTTGCGTTCCATAAGTTGCTTTTGAATCTGGAAAATTTCTTTTGAAGCAAGAGATGAATTAATATACTCGGCTGCAATGCCATTGGATTTCAAAGCGTCAACCTGATCTTTCATTAAAGAAATAAGAGGAGAAACAACTAATGTAAGCCCTTCAAATTTCAAAGCCGGTAATTGATAACAAAGCGACTTTCCTCCTCCCGCGGGCATTATTACAAAAGAATCTTTTCGCTCTAAAACATCAGTAATAATTCTTTCCTGAAAAGGCCTAAATTTTTTATGTCCAAAATAAGTGTTTAACAATTCCTGCATATTAAATCATTATATCAAAAAACCGCCTATATTAAAAGGCGGCTTCGCGATTTTTACCAACTCATTTCTTTATTTTTGTTCTTTAAGTTCGGCTAATCGCTCTTTTATGGCTTTCAATTCTTGTTCTAAATCTTCTACATCTTCGTCTAATAATTCTTTTTCTTCTTTTTTAGTAAAAGATCTTCTCCATCCAAATCCGCGTCCAAATCCTCCTCCCCAGCCAAATCCATCGCCGCAGGGACCCATTCCCCTGCCAGTTCGCGGACCATAGCCCATAGGGCCTGTTCTATCTCTAAAAGGCATAATAATTTTTATTTACCCCCACACTTATACATAAGTGTTGGGGTTTAATCAATAACAACAGGATAATCCCCGACTAATGGACTATCTAATATGAGTATAAACCAATAACTATGCCGTGTCAATCTTTTTATTCTCCTTGTTCGCTGTTCTTTTCTTTTAATATCTTTTTGCCCATTCCTTCAAATGCTCTTAAAATTTCCAGAGGCATGGCAAAGACAATGGTATTTGATTTGTCAGAGCTAATGTCATTAATGGATTGAAGAGTTCTTAAATGAAGAGCGCCGGTTGCTTCAGATAAAGTTCGCGCGGCTTTTGCCATATTATCAGCGGCAATTACTTCCCCTTCTGCCTTAATCACTATTGCTCTTTTTTCTCTTTCAGCTTCTGCCTGTTTGCCTATGGTTCTTTTCATTTCTTCCGGTAGAGTAATATCTTTTAATTCCACATTATCAACCTTGATACCCCAAGGGTCAGTAGCCTTGTCAATAACATCTCTAATGCTTCCTGAAACCTTGTCTCTCTGGGAAAGAAGCTGGTCCAAATCCACCTGGCCAACGGCATTTCTCATTGTGGTCTGGGCTAACTGAGAAATAGCATAGTAAAAATTTTCTACCTCTAAAACCGCTTTGTCTGCGTCTTTTACTTTGTAATAGATAACAGCGTTGACGCTCACTGAGATATTGTCTTTAGTTATCGCTTCCTGATTTGGCACATCTACTGCTTTAACCCGCAAATCAATTTTTTGGTAAAACTGAATTATCGGCAAAACCAATCTCCAGCCGGGCTCCATTAAACCAGAATATTTGCCCAAAGTGAACTTAACTCCGTTTTGATACTGATTAATCTGCTTAATGGAAACCAGAATAATAAATGCGATTATTGATAAAATAAAATATGTTGTATTTATCATATTTTTTATATGTTTTTAACATCAATCATTTACTTAATTCGACCTTTTATATTTTTCTATTTTACCAAATCTTATTTATTAAATCAAGAAAATATACAAGATGAGATTTAGATTTTATCTATTCTAATATTCTCAAGAACATTGGAATAGACAATTGCTTTGATGTTTTTTGATTTACGGCGAAACCGTTGAAACTAATAGAAGGAATCAATAAAGGATTGACCCAGATAAATTATTCTTGAAAAGTGAAACCATCTAGAATAGATGGTTTTTTTTGTATTTTGTCTAAATTTATTGTATCATTTAACAATGAAACAGGATTCTACAATAAGGCAAAATATTCCCTGGTTTGAAACTGATTATCAAAAGAAAAAAGACTGGCAGAAGAGAAAATCTTCTCATTATGTTTTTCATTATTTTAAAAATTCTTTGGCCGAAAAGGATATTAAAAGGATTATTGCAGTTCAAGAACGAAGTTATAAAAAGATATTGAGAATTCTAAAATTGAAAAATGAAAGAAAGATAAATTATTATTTATATCCCTCAAAAAAAACAAAACAAATCTTAATGGGAGATGACGGGTATGGAAATGCTATCTGGTTAGAAATTAAAAAAAGAAAGGTTTGGGTTTCCAAAAAATTTGAAGTTCACTCCATTTACAATAATAAAATTCAATGTATAGGACCCCATGAAGATACTCATTTGCTTTCTTTGCCTTGGGGAGTTTCCATATTTTTATTTTCCGAGGGTTTGGCTGAATTTATGGATAAAAAGTGGTGCGGTAAAGATATAGATATTTGGGCGAGAAAATACTTGAAAGAAAATAAACTTTATTCTATAAAATTTTTACTGGAAAATAAAAATTGGGATAAAGTCAATAATATGATTGTCTATCCTCAGTCAGGTTCTTTTGTAAGATATTTAATAAATACTTATGGAATGGGAAAATTCAAAAAAGCGTATAAAGGAACTTCGCGTCAAAAAATACTAAAAGAGAATATTAAGATAATGGAAATAATTTATTTGAAGCCGATAGAAGAAATGGAAAAAAATTGGAAAAAGCATTTAGGGGTAGAATATTAAAATTTCCATTGACAAATTGTGGGTAATTTGAGAAAATAGAGATAGTGAAGAATAGAAGTTTCATAATTTTCAAAAAAGGAGATTTCCTTAACCCTGAAACAAGAGGGGATTTAGGTAATTGCTTTGATGTTTTTTAATTGTGAAAATCCAATGCAGCGCATTGGATTTTTATTTAGAACAATGGTAAATTTATTTAATCCAAGTCAAAAGCCAATATCAAAATTTGAAGTTGGTGATAAATCAAAAAAAGATTATACAAAGCCATTAAGTCTTAATGATCTTTGTGTAACTTACAGAGAGAGCGTTGAAGAAAATCTAAAAGATATTGAATCTATTCTAAAAGATGTTGGCGTAGATGAGCCTGTTATTATTTCTTCTTACAAGAACATTCTTATTTCTTCGTGCAGAAATCTTATAGAGAAATGGCTATCTAAGAGAAAATATACAAGAACTTTGTTTGTTAAAGAGGCGTTTTCTGATTTTTATCCAGATAAATATACAAAGATATCCCTTTACATAGATGCTCTCATTAATATATTAGACGATTTATTAGATGAAAAAATAGGTGAAAAAGAAAAAAAATATTATATTGTTGAATTTTTGAGAGTTTTTGCTTTGTATAACCAAGAGCAACCTTCCAAAAAAATTCAAATTGCTATGGGACATTATTTTAACAAATTTATCGCCTTAGCAATAGCAGAAGGCGGTTATAAGAACATTATAAAGAAAGAGATAGATATGGAAAAAATTGTAAAATATTCAGCAAAAAGTTACGGTATTCGCAGTTTGGATATAGATGTTTTTAATCAGATTGCTCTTATTGAATACAAAAAACAAGATAAAGAAATTGAAAAGATAAAAAAAATAGGAAGAATATTTAGAGCAGTGAACATAATTAGAAAAGATATTGAAGATATAGAATACGACACAAAAAACAATATGGAAAGCATTATTACGGTAATAGTAAATAAAAAAGAATGTGATTTTCATAAGTATGTTTTAACTTTAATAGATCATTACATTGACAAGGCAAGAAAAATAAAGTTAGAAAATTTCACTGAAAGAAAATTCGCGACTCCCATAAATAATTTTTATAATATGATAGAGATAAATAAAAAAGAAATTAAAAAAAGGATAAAATTTTTATAGGATTATTATGGTTTTTGATTTTTCTTTAATTACTAATATTGCTGTATTTTTAATTAACGCCATTGATATCTGGCTAATTTTTCTTATTTACTCGGCTAATTCTAAAAAGAAAATCAATAAAACATTTATTATGATGGCATTTTTTATGCTTATTTGGGTTGATTTTGCCTATTTTGCGAGATTGTCCAGTCAATCCAATGTAGCTCTTTTTTGGATAAAAATAGCTTGGGCAGTTACTATTCCTCTTTTTGCCACACTTTATTTTTTTGTGATTCACTTTATCAAGGAAGAAAAGAAGCATAAAATTCTTAACAAAATTGTTTTATCTATTGGGGTATTCTCTTTTTTTATTACTCTTTTTACTGATTTAATTGTTAAAGACATAAAATCTAAGCAGGTATGGTCAAAATTGATATACGGCGATGCAATTATGGTATTTTATGGGTTAGTGCTTTTTTTATCGTTTTTAATCTTATTTTTTTTATTAAAAAAATATTTCCATTTTTCAAAAGTTGAGAAAGTGAAAACGCAATACTTCTTGATTGGGATTTTAATTTTTTTGTTCATGAATATGGTATTTAATATAATTTATCCTTTCTTTTTAGGTATTTCAAAATATTATCAATTAGGCGATTATTCAACTGTAGTTCCTCTTTGCTTTATCGCTTATGCAATTACGAGACACAAACTAATGGGGATAAAACCTCTTCTATCATCTATATTAGTAGCTTTGATTGCTATATTGCTAGCATTAGATATTTTCATCTTTACTCCAAATTTTTTTCTTCAACTCTTTAAGGGTTTAATTTTTGTAATATTTCTTTACTTTGGGTATTTATTGGTTAAGAGTGTTTTAGATAAAATTAAAAGGAGCGAGGAACTGGAGCGGTTGGATTTTGAATTGGCAAGGGCAAATGCTGAACTGAAAAGAATTAGCAGAAGCAAGACAGAGTTTATTTCTATGGCTTCGCATCAGTTGCGAACACCTTTAGCCGCAATCAAGGGGTATAGTTCAATGTTGGTGGAAGGCGATTATGGAAAATTTGAGAAAAAAGGAGAAAGGGTTTTGAAAAATATTTTAATCTCCACTGAACGATTGATTAAAATTATTAATGATTTATTAAATATCTCCCGACTTGAATTAGGAAAATTGAAATTAGAAAAAAATCCCTGTGAAATAGAGGAAATTATTGAGAATGTATACAAAGAAATGAAACCAAGGTCCCAGCAAAAGAAATTGAATTTTATATGGAAGAAACCTAAAATTTCCCTGCCAAAAATTAATATAGATGAACTAAAAATAAGACAGGTCTTATATAATATAGTAGATAATGCTATAAAATATACCAACAGCGGTAATATATCTATAACGTTAAAACCAAAACAAAAAGGCAGGGTTATTATAGAAATTAGAGATACTGGCGAAGGGCTAACCATGGAAGAGCAAAGCAAAATTTTTCAGAGTTTTACCCGGGGCGCGGCTGGTTTTACTTATTGGGTTCAGGGAACCGGTTTAGGACTTCACCTTGCCAAAAAGTTTGTTGAAATGCACCACGGTAGAATATGGGTTGAGAGCCAAGGCAAGGGTAAAGGTAGCACCTTTTATATTGAGTTGCCAGTGGGGTGATAAACAGGGCTATTGATTTTGAAATTTTAATAGTATAAAATAAAGTTGGTCGGGAGGATAGCACTCACTAAAGACTTAGAATTGGGGTCAACTCTCCCGGCCATCTTAAAAATTTTCATTATGACTTTAATTAAACAATTAATACAAAAAGGGATTTTGGACAAAGAAAAAGCTTTAATTGTAGAAGATGAATCTAAATCCTCTGACAAGAAAATAGAAGAAATAATTTTGGACAAGAATTTTGTGCCAGAGGAAATTTTATTTCGTATAAAAAGCCAGAACTTAAAAATGCCTTTAAGGGAAGTTACGCCTGAGGATGTGCCTTTGAAAATTTTAGAACTAATCCCGGAAGAATCAGCAAGATATTACAAAATGATTCCATTAAATCGCACTGATAAAATTTTAGAGGTTGGAATGGTATATCCTGAGGACTTAAAAACCAAAGAGGCGCTAAAATTTTTAGCAAGAGAAGGGAAATTTAGTTATCAGATTTCTTTAATTACTTTAACTTCGTTCAGTAACATCTTAAAACAATATAAAACCCTGCGGCGGGAAGTTAGCAGGGCTTTAGAGGAATTAGAGACAGAACTCAAAACAGATAAAAGAAAAACCTTAAAAGCCAGTATGGTGGAAAGGATAGCGGAAGAGGCCCCTATTACCAAGATGGTAGCAGTGATGTTAAGGTATGCAGTAGATAGAAATGCATCAGATATTCACATTGAGCCAACTAAAGAAAAATTGAGGATAAGGTTTCGGTTAGATGGAATTCTGCATTCCAGTTTATTTTTGCCAATTAAGGTGCATTCCGCTGTGGTTGCGCGAATAAAAATTCTTTCTAATTTGAAAATTGACGAAGCCAGAATTCCGCAGGATGGCAGATTTTCCGCTAAAATTAATGAAAGAGATGTTGACTTCAGGGTTTCAACTTTCCCTACTACATTAGGAGAGAAAGTAGTGATGAGGGTTCTTGACCCTACTCATGGGCTGAAAGATTTTGAGAAATTAGGGTTAAATCAAAGAGACATTAAGATATTAAAGGCAACTATAAAAAAACCTTATGGATTGATATTATCTACCGGTCCCACTGGCTGCGGCAAAAGCACTACCTTGTACACTATTTTACAAATCTTAAATAAAGAAGAATCAAACATCATCACATTAGAAGACCCTGTAGAATATTTTTTGGAAGGCGTTAATCAGTCCCAAATCAGGCCGGAAATTGGCTATAGTTTTGCCCAAGGCCTCCGTCATATGTTAAGGCAGGACCCGGATATTATTATGGTAGGAGAAATTAGAGATGAAGAGACCGCGGCATTGGCTATTCATGCAGCGTTAACCGGCCATATTGTGTTATCTACGCTTCACACCACTAATGTTTTAGGAGTAATACCACGGTTGATTGATTTGGGCGTAGCACCTTTTCTTATTCCTGCAAGCTTGAGATTATCTTTGGCTCAACGTTTAACAAGAAAACTTTGTGTTTTTTGTAAACAAAAGAAAAGACCAAATCTAAAAATTAAACAAATGATTGTAAAAGAAATGAGATCTTTGCCAAAGTCCTGGCAGGAGAAGATAAATTTTTCGGATTTATGGATTTGGGAGCCAAAAGGCTGCAAAAAGTGCAGGCAGGAAGGTTATGTCGGACGGCTTGCCGTTTTTGAAACTTTAGAAATGACTAATCAATTAGCAGATGTTACATTAAAGGAGCCTTCTGAAGTAAAAATAAGAGAAGAAGCGTTGCGACAAGGAATAATTACTATGAAGCAAGACGGAATCATAAAAGCGTTAAGAGGCGAGACCTCTATTGAGGAGATATTAAGAGTAGCGGAAGAGAAGTAATAAATTATCAATTATCAATTTTCAATTATCAATCAATTATCAAACTCCAATTTTCAAACGATAATAAGATTTATTAAATTTTTTGAAAATTGAAAATTGGAATTTGATTGAAAATTGGTCATTGAAAATTGAAAATTTTAAGTCAATTATGGTTTTATATCAAACACAACTTAAACAATTATTATCCCTAACCCTGCAACAAAATGCTTCGGATTTGCATATATCTTCAGGACATCCTCCTATTCTAAGAAAGGGTGGCAATTTGGTTTTGGTGCCTAATAGAAATAAATTGTCAGCGAGAGATACCGAGGGCTTAGCTTTTGCTTTAATGAATGAAGAGCAGAAACAAAGATTTTTGGAACAAAAAGAAATTGATTTTTCTTTCCATTTAGAAGACAAGGCAAGATTTCGGATTAATGTTTTTTTTCAAAAAGGAACCATTTCCTGCTCTTTGCGGCTAATCCCTAAAAAAATCAGAACTATTGAAGAATTAAATCTTCCTTCTGATTTGCGTAAATTTATTGAACCCACGCAAGGATTTGTGCTTATCACTGGACCTTCTTCGCATGGAAAGTCCACCACTTTAGCCGCTTTAATTGATGAGATAAATCATAGCCGGGCAGAGCATATTATCACTATTGAGGACCCTATTGAATATCTTTTTGAAGAAGATAAATCTATTATTGACCAGAGAGAGATTGGCAAGGATAGTTTGAGTTTTGCCAAGGCATTACGTTCCACTTTTCGGCAAGATCCTGATATAATAATGGTGGGAGAGATGAGGGATCCGGAAACCATTGCCACCGCGATTACCGCAGCAGAGACCGGCCATCTGGTTTTTGCCACTCTGCATACTAATTCTGCGGCGCAGACTATTCACCGCATAGTGGATAGTTTTTCCAGCGAACAGCAATCACAAATTAGGGCTCAGTTATCCGGTTCTTTATTAGGAGTGGTTTCTCAACGTTTAATTCCCGGGATTAAGGGCGGTTTATTTCCTGCGTGCGAAATAATGTTCGCTAATCCAGCAGTGTCAAATTTGATACGAGAAAATAAAGTTCATGAACTTCCTATGGTTATTGAAACATCTAAAGAGCTCGGAATGAATTCCTTAAATCGGGCTTTGGCTGAACTGTCAAAACAAAATAAAATTTCCTTAGAAAACGCCTTGGCTTATTCTTTAGACACTAAAGGGTTAAAGGCGCTCCTTAGAAATTAATCCTATGAAGTATTTTTATCAAGCAAGAACAAAAGAAGGAGAAGTTCGTTCCGGAACCGTGGAAGCCGCATCTCGAGAAGCGGCTTTAGAGGTTTTGCAAAAACATAATTTATTTATTACTGCTTTAGAATCGGCTAAGACGCAACCGGTTTTATCAAGGAAAATAACTTTTTTTGAAAGGGTTTCCAGAAAAGATATAGTTAATTTTTCAAGACAGTTATCAATTATGTTTAAGTCAAATGTTTCTTTATTGGAATCGTTGGAGACCATAGCCGAACAAGTAAAAAAAAGTGTTTTCAAGGAAAAAATTTTGGGATTGGCAAGCCAAATAAGAGGAGGAACTTCTTTTTCCAAGGCGCTTAGTAGTGAGCCAAAACTTTTTTCCGGTTTTTATGTTAGTATGATTAAGTCAGGCGAGATATCTGGCTCTCTTTCAGACAGTTTAGATTATTTGGCTGACCATTTGGAAAGGGAATATAATCTTTCTTCTTCTATAAAAGGAGCAATGATTTATCCCGCTTTGGTAATATCCGTAATGATTGCAGTGCTGACTATTATGATGGTTTTTGTTATTCCAAGTCTCACGGAGACCCTGGAAGCCAGCGGACAGGAACTTCCTTTTGTTACAAAATTAGTAATAATGGCTTCTGACTTTATGAGAAATCAAGGATGGATTTTTATCGTGTTTTTGGTTATTTTTGGCATCATTGGTTTTCGGTTCGCTAAAAGTAAAAGGGGCTTAAAATTTTTAGATAAAATTTCGTTATCATTGCCGCTTATCGGAAATTTTGTTAAAAAAGTGAACTTGTCTACTTTTGCAGAAAATCTTTCTACTTTAATTGGCGGTGGCGTGCCTATTACTCAGGCATTAGATATTACCGGCTCAATAGTAAAAAATTCCGTTTATAAAAAAATTATTAAAATAGCCAGAGACGAAGTGGAAAAGGGAGAGACCATAAGCTCGGTTCTTGTTAGGTTTCCCAAAGCATTTCCTCCCATGTTTTGCCAAATGATTTCAGTAGGAGAAAAAACAGGTAGTTTAGATAAGACATTAATGAATGTTGTGAGTTTTTATCAAAAAGAAGTGGACAGAACAATTAAGTCAATGTTGAGCATACTGGAGCCAATGTTAGTGGTGTTTTTGGGTTTAATTGTGGCAGGCATTATGGCCGCAGTTATGCTGCCTATGTATCAGATGATGGGCTCAATATAGAAATAATTTTCAATTTTCAATGACCAATTTTCAATGAATTTTCAATGATTCAATTTTCAATTAAAAAATTAATTGATTTGTTTGAAAATTGAAAATTGATAATTGATTGGTAATTGAAAATTGATAATTGAAAATTTATGCAGGTATTCGTTATTATTGACGGTAATGCCTTAGTCCATAGGGCTTTTCACGCTCTTCCGGAATTAACCACGAAAACAGGCGAAATAGTGAATGCGGTTTATGGATTTTTATTGGGATTTTTCAAAGTTATCAAGGAATTACAACCGAATTATTTAGTAGCAACCTTTGACACCGCGCCGCCAACTTTTCGGCATAAGATGTTCAAAGAATATAAAGCAACAAGAAAGAAGGCACCGCAATCTTTATACGACCAAATTCCCAAAATTAAAGACATTTTGAATTCTTTTAATGTTCCTATCTTTGAAAAGCAGGGCTTTGAAGCAGATGATTTAATCGCTACTATTTCAGAGAGAGCGGAGCAACAGTCACAAGAAGCAGAAAAAGCAACAGAAATTTATATTTTAACAGGTGATTTGGACGCGCTTCAACTTGTAAATGAAAATATTAAAGTTTATACTTTTAGCAAAGGGATAAAATCTCCGAAAATTTATGACCTGGAAAAAGTAAAGAAACGGTTTGAACTTTTGCCGAACCAGATAATTGATTTTAAGGCGTTAGCAGGCGACGCTTCTGATAATATCCCCGGTGCTTCGGGCATAGGCGGAAAGACCGCTACTGAATTATTGAAAGAATATAAGAATATTAAAAATCTTTATCAAAATCTAAAAAAAGGAGAAGCATGGGATATTAAATCAAAAACCAAAGAAACTTTATTAAAATACAAGGACAAAGTTTTTCTTTCTTATAAATTAGCAAAAGTAGATAGAAATGTTCCAATTGATTTTAATTTAGAAAAATGCCAATGGATAGCGCCCTCTTTGAAACCGAAAACCAAAGAAAAAGTGAGCCAAATTTTAACTACCTATGGTTTTTTTAGTTTAATTAAACGGATACCATAATCAATAATTAATCCAAGGGTAAACTTTGACTATTTTTTATGAAACGTTATTCCCTCTACACTGTTGTTCCCATAGTTTTTTTAGTCCTGATATCGGTTAATTTTGCCGTTATTTCTTTTTCAGTGGAAAGACATGAGAATGATCTTTTAGAAGCTGCTGTTGAAGAAAAAATTCATTTGGCAGAAACCATAAATCAAGGTATTACTTCACTTACCTGGACTAATTTGCCTATGATAAAAGAAACCTTTGTTACAGAAATGGCAAATTTTCAAGATGTGCGTTATATACGGATAGTAAACAGCGACGGAACTATTTATCAAAGCAGCATTAAAGGAGAGAGTGGTCAGTTTCTTGATAATAAGGATATTTCCAGAGTAATAAGCAGTGGAAAAGAAATAGTAAAAGATGACTTCTATGAAAATGAATTTATAAAATTGGTTATTTTTCCCGGGCATCAAGATGTAACTATCTGGATAGGATTTACCTTGGACGCGGTCCAAGAGACAATTCAGAATATATGGTTCAGAGATATTTTAATCATTTTGAGTATTTTAGGTTTTTCCATTTTGGCTCTCTTGATGATTTTATACAATATCATTAATCCTTTATCAGAGATAACTTTTGCCTGTAAAAAGGTGATGAAAGGGAATTTAGATGTTAAAATTCCGGTCACTTCTCAGACCGAAATTGGGGAATTAGCTGTTACTTTTAATAAGACCATAGCCGCATTAAAGGAAAGTTATAGTTCCTTGACTAAAGCCAATCAGCAAACCGAGGAAGAAAAAAATAAAACATTAGCTATTATCAGGAATTTTGATGATGGACTTTTATTCTTTGATGAAGAAAATGAACTTGCCTTAGTTAACCCTCAAGCCGAGCTTTTTTTAGGAGTTAAGGCAAGGAAAATAATAAAGAAACCTGTTTTAGAACTCACCAAGATTGAACCTCTGAAAAAAATAATTCAGATTTCCGGCCGTCGTTCGCCTACGACTCTAAAAATCAAAAAAGTAATTAGAAAAGAATTATTCATGGGACCGGATTTAATTTTAGAGGGTTCTGTTATCCCCATATTAAGAAAAAGAAAATTCCGCGCTACTGGCAGGAGAGCGGGAACTTTAGTAATTTTTCACGATGTTACCAGAGAAAAAAGAATTGAGCGAATGAAAACAGAATTTGTTTCTATTGCCGCTCATCAATTAAGAACCCCTTTGTCAGCTATAAAATGGACCCTAAAAATGCTTTTAACGGGTGACATGGGAAAGGTTTCTAAAAAACAAAAGGAGTTTATGGAAAAAACCTATAAGAGTAATGAGAGAATGATTACCCTTATCAATGACCTTTTGGATGTAAGCAGGATTGAAGAGGGTAAGCATCTCTATAAAAAAATTCCCTCTGATATTGAAAAAATATGTAAAAATGTGATAAAATTATATAAAAGAGAAATAAAGGAAAAAGCCCTTGAATTCAAATTTATAACACCCGGGAAATTACCTAAAGTCATGGTAGATAAAGAAAAAATAGAAATAGCCATTAAAAATATTTTTGAAAACGCTATAAGATATACTCCTCCTAAAGGGAAAGTGGCAATTTCTTTAGCCACTGGTAAAAAACAAATAGAAGTTTCTATTAGCGATACCGGGGTTGGTATCCCTGAAAACCAGCAACATCGGCTATTTACTAAATTTTTTAGAGGGGCTAATATAATAAGAATGGAGACAGAAGGAACCGGACTGGGTTTATTTATTGCTAAAAACATTATTGAGGCGCATAAGGGGCGGATTTGGTTTGAATCACAAGAAGGAAAGGGATCTACTTTTTATCTCACATTACCAATAGTTTGAGTGTTGGACAATTCAACGGTCTAATATAATGAAAAATAATAAACATCAACAAGGCGTCGCTCTTTATTTGGGTCTCATAATTATGACTATTATATTAGTCGCGGCTTTGGGGTTAAGCGCTATCCTTGTTTTTTCCTGTAAAATGACCAAAGAAATGGGCGATTCAATAAAATCGCTTTACGCGGCTGACAGCGGAATAGAGCAAGCGTTGAAAGATACAAGCCCTGTGAGCGCGTATTCCGGTTCTTTTGGAACAGACTATTCTTACAATGTGGATGTTTATTGCAGTCCAATTTGCCCTGAAAGTATTTGTTCTTCAGTGTGTGATAGTTTAGGGTGTGGTGTTTGCGATTCCACGAATTGTCCTAATGCCTGGGACGATAATTGCCAGGGTTCTTACTTTTGCTATAAATCAATGGGAAATTACAAAGGCATTATCAGAGCAATTGAAATCGAAAGGTAGAGTTGCCGAGACCCGTTCTCGTCCGGCACGGACGAGAACGGGTCTCGGCAGAACTTATATGGACAAGCTACAACAAGCCAAAAAAAGAATTGAAAAACTAAAAGCGGTGATAAATTATCACCGTTATTTATATCATGTCCTAAATCAACAGGAAATTTCTGATGCGGCTTTGGATTCCCTAAAACACGAACTTTACAAATTAGAACAGCAATATCCGGAATTTATTACCTCGGATTCTCCAACCCAGAGAGTAGGAGGCATGCGATTAAAGGAGTTCAAAAAAAGGAAGCATGAAATTCCTATGCTTTCAATTGAGGATATTTTTTCCGAAAAAGAACTTTGCGACTGGGAGGCATATTTGAACCGTTTTATTGAAGCCGGACGAGACCCGTTCTCGTCCGTGCACGGACGAGAACGGGTCTCGTCCAAACTTTTTGAATATTTCTGCGAGCCAAAAATAGACGGTTTTGCGGTTACTTTGATTTACAAAAATGGAATTTTTACCTGCGGCGCCACGCGCGGCAATGGCAGAATCGGCGAGGATGTTACGCAAAACCTGAAAACCATAGAAAGCATCCCTCTTAAATTAAGAGAATATGGGCGAGCCGGACGAGACCCGTTCTCGTCCGTGCACGGA
>DAOWLG010000033.1 GCA_030643485.1 Candidatus Nealsoniibacteriota bacterium
GCTATGTTTCTTAGCGAGTAATTCTTTTTTTTGAGAATTACAATTTCATCTCGCTCGCTTTTTGAAAGATGCGAGAACTTTTTTGTTTTGTTTTTCATTCTTTTATTCTACCATGTTCGGTTTCAAATGGGAATGTGGGTTCTAGAACCTCCAAATGAAGTTACAATTGAAGCATGGATTAAAACGCCTTCACCATCTAATAGTATGGTGATAGTAGATTTACATCAAGCCCCAAATCAAGCTCCTTGGCTTTCATTAAAAAATAGCAAGGTGTATATAGATGGTGCTGGATGGGGAGGAATTGCTTTATATGGGGACACAACAATAAAGTCAAATAAATGGCACCATGTAGTTGGGATAATAAAACAAGGAGTAAGCGGATATGCTGAAATTTACTTAGATGGACATCTTGATGGTGAAAAAACAGGCAATATCAGTTGGACATATACCTCTCAGCCTACTTACATCGGAATTAGACATTGGGCTGGTCAGAAACCTTTTAACGGCACAATCGACGAAGTACGGATTTATGACACAGCGTTGACTACCGCGGAAATCCAAAAACATTATACCCAAGGCGCGCAGGCGCACGGCATTGTTCTGAATCAATAGCGCGGATATTCACACTTTTTTATAGTTTGATAATTGTTAAAATATCCGATAATATTATAGTTGTAAGGTATTAAATTATCGTTTTTTATTTAGAAATTTAAGAAAATTTATATGACTTTCAAAATTTTATGCGGTTGGCTTCTATTATTTATAGGGGTCGCAATTATATTCTGGGCAGTGTATTCTTCTTACAATATTTTTACCGCCAGAGCGGAAGTGCCAGAGGTTTTTGAAGTGGCAGAGCAAATACAAGACACAAAAGAAACAAAATTGTCCAAAAAAGTTGATTCAGTTTCTCAAGAAGAAATTATGAAAGAACTGCTTAGCGAACAAATAAAAGAATTATTTCCCATTGCTTTTTTAACCACTCTTTTTAATCTTATCGCTTGGTCAATTTTCACAGGTATTTTAATCTTTGCCGGTTCCCAAATTTCCGGCTTGGGAATTAAATTAGTAAGACAATAAATCAAAATTGACATTAGAGTTAAGGTTTGTTATCATAAAAATATGAAAAATTTAATTTTAATTGCCGTTTTAGTTGCCGGGGTTTTAATCGCCGGCGCGGTGATTTATGTAAATCCGTCAATTTTTTCAGGACAAGAAAAATTGGACACGGAAAATGAAGCGCAAAATATTTTATCTTCCCAGGAAGCGGCAGACAAGGCGCTAAGTTTTATCAACGAGAATATTTTAGAACCAGGAATGACCGCTTCTTTAATAGAAGCGATAGAAGAAAACGGATTATATAAACTTAAACTCAAAATAGGGGAGCAGGAGTTTGATTCTTATGTGACTAAAAACGGCAAGTTTCTATTTCCCCAGGTTGTTGATTTAGAGCAGCCGATTGTTCAGGATACGGGCAACGAGGAAACGCCTTTGCCAGCAGAAAATCCTGTTTCTTCCGAGGAAATGGAAAAATTTATAACTTGCCTCAAAGATGCCGATTTTGTTATTTATGGAGCAAACTGGTGCGGCTGGACCAAAAAATTAGTTGAGATGTTGGGCGGATTTGATACGATAGAGCCAATTTATGTTGAGTGCGCAGAAGAAAAAGAAGTTTGCGATGAAAATGGAGTTAATGGGTATCCCACAATTCTTGTTCAAGGAGAACAATACAAAGGAGCCAGGACATTTGAAGATTTTTCAGCAACGACCGGTTGTGAGATACCTGCCGGAGCTGAATTATTACAAGAGAATTTAGAAGGAGGTAGTTGCAAGTAGTTTTGTTTACGTTTAATTATTTATGATAAAAATCGCTATCAATGGTTTTGGACGGATAGGGCGGCCTACTTTTAGGAGGATTTTAGACAAACATCCTAACTTGGAAGTGGTTGCAATAAATGATTTAACTGAGCCAAAAATTTTGGCTCATCTTTTGAAATATGATTCTTTATACGGAAGATATGAGAAACCAGTGGAAGCAACAGAGAATTCTATTATAGTAGATAACAAAGAAATAAAAATTTTTAGCGAAAAGGATCCAATAAACCTTCCTTGGAAAAAAATGGGAGTGGATATTGTTTTGGAATGCACGGGTGTTTTTAGGGACTATGAAGGCGCAAAAAAACATATTACTGCAGGCGCGAAAAAAGTTATAATCTCGGCTCCGTCAAAAACACCGGAAAAAATCCCTTCTTATATTTTAGGAGTGAATGAGGAAAATTTTGATTCCAAAAAAGATGAAATTTACGACATGGGTTCCTGCACCACTAATTGTTTAGCGCCA
>DAOWLG010000038.1 GCA_030643485.1 Candidatus Nealsoniibacteriota bacterium
GCTATGTTTCTTAGCGAGTAATTCTTTTTTTTGAGAATTACAATTTCATCTCGCTCGCTTTTTGAAAGATGCGAGAACTTTTTTGTTTTGTTTTTCATTCTTTTATTCTACCATGTTCGGTTTCAAATGGGAATGTGGGAATTTAATACTCGTAGAGACAAGCCCATCGTTTGCACCTGGCATAAATTACATTGCGGAAGTTTTAGGGGCGATTGAATATGCATTGAAGGACTTTAAAGAATAACTAAACTTATGAAAGAAGAATTTTATAGAGCGGATTTGAAGAATATCGCCATAGATGATTTAGAAAAGTTATCTAAATTTTTAGAGTTATCCGAACAAGATAAAAGTTATTGGAAATGGGTTATTATTGCGTTGCATAGTTCTTTGTATGAATTTATGTTGCTTGCCTTGTCGGGAGGTAATGTTTACTCAGATATTTGGGAAAAAGTAGAAAAGGAAAAAGTGGGACTGATTTATGAAATCAAACTTTTTCATTCAAGGAATAGGATAATCTGTTTTTTTGCAAGCTTTTAGACGAATAAAAAACGCAAAGAAAATGTGTGGCAAACCATTTGTTTCTAATTCAGATATTGATGAAGCGATGAAAACATTAAATACAGAATTTCGCAACCAATTTTCTCATTTCAAGCCAATAGGTTGGTCAATTGAAATTTCTAGAATAAAAAAAATTTTACAGATAACCTTGCCAATAATTATTTTTATTACTTCTGAGTTTCAAAAGGAAGGAATGGGGAGGGTGAGGATATTAATGGAAGAGAATGAACAGTCAGCGATAGACGAAATGTTAAAAAAAATTATTTTACGGAGCAAATTTTAGTAAAATTTTAAAAGTATTTTTAGTTTGCACCATATCAATTTTAATTAAAAAAATATGCCTATTATAAAATGTCCAAAATGTGGCGAAGAATACGATTCTATGTATTCTTCTCACTCTTGCGAAAAATCCAAAAAAGTGCCATCGGCAAAAAATAAAAAAGGCAATACTACTATATACGGCACAAAAGACCAAAATAAATCCTATAAAGATTTTAAAAACGTCATGAAGGATGAATGTAATTTTTATAGCAAAACCGACGAATACGAAAATGAGATAATCAAAATGGTTGTTTTTATTTGTGTCATAGCAGGTATAATAGGTATGATGAGTGTGGGGTGGAATATAGGGGTATTTTTGTGTTCTGCCCTTATAGGATTCTGTATATCTCTTGTTTTAGCCCCTATGATTGTGCTTGGGACTAATGATAAATAATAGAAGTAAAAATGGAAGAAGTAAAAATGGGGTCAACTCTATTTTAGAAATAGTAAATAGCAAGGTGAGACGACAACAGATGACTATTGATTTGACAGATTTTGTGAGATTGCTACAATAAATAAAAGCGATAATTGAATATGCGGTTTATCAAGAGTGGCGGTTAGAGTTCTGGCTCAACAATCCGCCCAGCAACCCTTCAAAATGATTCTTTGAAGAAGGTGCTAAATCCAGCCCCACACGGGGAGAGATAAAAGGTCGATTTTTTATTTTACTCTTTCTCTCGGGAAAGAGTTTTATTTATTATTATGAAAACATCAATAAAAAATTTTCAAAACAAAACAAGGCAATCTCAATCAAAAGAAAAAAAGCGAACATTACTTTCCCAGAAGAAAAAGAATACGGGGAAATTTTGGGACGATTTGGAGGAGGTGCAGGGGGAAGAAGGGACAGTTTTCGTTATCCCGTTTCGTCAGAAATAAAAATAGAACCAAAGCCGCAAAAGCAGGTCAAATTAGCCTATTTGACTTGGAAACATTTAATACTAAATACATAAAAAAGTATGAAAAAGTTAATAACACTTATATCTACGAAGGGGAAATCAAAGGAACAGATAAAATCGGAGATATTAAAGCAATTACAGGAGAAAGGGTTTTTGAAACCAAAGCAGGAAAAGAATACGGGGAAGTTTTGGGAAGATTTGACAGAAGAGCAGGGGGAAGAGGATACGATAGTAGTAATTCCTTTTTTAAGAAATGAAAAGAAGCAAAGCCCGCAGAAAGAACCGAAAAATTCTGAGAGCGTAAAGGAATCACAGGAGAATACGGAAAGAAGATGTTTTCAGATTATAGGATACCCACGAGCAAAAAAGAAATCGGAGAAATAGGGATAAAATAAAAATTCCGATTTTGGACAATTTTTATTTTTTTCGGCTTATCGTACAAGTGAGCGAATCTGAAAAGAAAAAATTGCGAAAAGCAATTTTTTCCAAACACAGCAAAAATTTATTCCGATTATACGAAAAAAAATTCGACGGTCGCCCCCCAAAAAAAATAAAATGTGAAATTTTTGCTGGGTTTGGGCGGTTGCCTCGCAAGGCAACCGCCTTTTCAGTCCCGCGTCGGCGGTTGCCTCTTTCCTGCGGTCGTTCTCGTTCTCGGAAGCGGTCTCGTTCGTCGTCGTTCGTCGTCGTGGTCGGCGGAAAAGAGGAACAAGCAAATCTCATTTTTTCAAATCTTTTTTCTTGCTTTGGTGGATTAAATTTGGTAGAATGATATTGAAAGTTTGAAGTTGTTTAATTTGAGCACTAACTAAAATTATTATGCCTACAAAAATTGAAATTTTTAATCAAACACAATTAAAAAAGGATTTGCCTGATATTCGTCCCGGCGACACTGTTCAGGTTTATCAAAAAATGCCTGCTTCTATTGCAAGCAAAAAAGAAAAAGAAAAGGGCAAAGAAAAAATCCAGATATTTGAGGGCTTGGTTTTGGCGCGCAAGCACGGAAAAGGAGCCCCCGCAACTATTACAGTAAGACGGGTAGTCTCTGGAATCGGAGTGGAAAAAATCTTTCCAATACATTCGCCTTTAATTGAAAAAATAGAAATAACAAAAAGGGCAAAAGTGCGCCGCGCAAAACTTTATTATCTAAGAGCCGTAAAAGGTAAAAAAGCGCGATTAAAAAGAAAAGAATTTACTCCAACAGCGCCTAAAAAAGCGCGGGAAGAAAAGATTGAAGAAAAACCGGAAAAGAAAGCGGAAGAAAAAAGCGAAAATAGCGCCCAGGTGATGTAATTGGTAACCATAGCGGCTTGAGGGGCCGTGCCCGCAAGGGCGTGTGGGTTCAAGTCCCACCCTGGGCACATAAATTTTTGCTATTGCAAAAATTTATTCCAAACTACAAATTACACACACAAATTACATAATTTCATAAAAAAACCGCCAATTTATTGGCGGTTTTTTTATGTATATGTAATATTCGTAAATTTATTTCTCTACTTTTTTATTTTTATCTTTAAAAAACCATTCATAAATACCGAAAATCCAAGTGGCAGTATAAACAAAACTAACAAAAAACACTCCCCATTGTTCATTTACATAAGCGGTGATATACCAAAATGGCTGAGAAAGAAGTCCAACTACAAAACCCCATTTATTCTTTTTTGCCACAAGTATAATTGCTCCTGCTCCTAAAATAAATATCGCTACCTGACAAATGTTGTCAAACATATTTTTTTAAAAAATGGAAATAAATTTAATAAATAAATTTTTCACTCCAATTTACCAAATTTATTTAAGAATTTTTTCCATTTTCCAAAATCTCGCGCGCTAAAATGTTGCCTATCTTGGTCTTTGAAAAAAGAAATGCCTTTTATAGAATCTCCCATAATCTTTTTAAAATTATTCACAGACATAACTAAAAAATGAGGTTTATCATTATTATCAATCAAACACCAAATATAAAAATGATATTTATCTTTTATTAAATCTCGTGGTTTCATATCTACCGCGTAAGTATTTTTTGATTTTCCATTTTTATATTCAATTCTTGAACTTTTTACCTGAATTGTGCGAAATTTTGTTGTATAATTTTTACTTCCGCATTCACAAAAGTGATTAATCATTTCTATTTCTCCACCACATTTATCACAAGATGGTTGATTAATTAAATTTTTACTTCCACACTTTACGCATTTAGTTTTATTGCCAATCATTTCATACTTACAATCAAGACACATTTTTTTAGCAATTATTTTACTTTTTTGAATTTTTGAAAAATCTTTACCACATTTTTTACATACTAACTTAGGAGTCAAATTCCAATTTTTTCCACAATCTTTGCAAACATGTTTATGAATTATAAAATCTATGTATTCATCGTAAACAGGATCATAAACATTCCACCCGTATTTAGATAATTCAAAAGACACTAAAAATTCTCCATAACGAGAAAAATGTTTTGCGCTTAAACCAATTGTTGTTTTTTTCTTTTTTTTCCGCATAATTAAATTCCGAAATATCAACAAATTTATTATTAGATAGATTAGATGCTAAACTTTTTTTTATATTTTTCAAACTTGCGTCGCGGAACATTTTTTTATTTATTTCAATACCAATACCAATTCTATTTAATTTTTTTGCTACAATTACGGAAGTAAAACTTCCCCCAAAAGGATCTAATACCTTTTCTCCTCGATAAGTGAACATTTTTATTGTAAATTCTGGTATGCTTTCTGGAAAAGGAGCGGTATGACCAAGAACATTTTCGCCTCTGCTATTTATTTTAATAACTGGAGAAAATTTCAAAACATCTCTCCGCCATTTTTTAATAAAATCTTTTGAAATTTCATATTCTTTTGACTGATGAGATTGTGTTATTAATGTTTTCAAAGAAAACCTTTTTCCGCGATTGCTTTTGCTTCGCTCAAAACATTCTAAATTCTTACATTCCCAACTCATTAAACCAATTTCAGATTGCGTATTACCGTTAACTTTTAATGTTCCGCAAATAGGACAAGGATAACGGGTATTATCTAATCTATGTTTATGAAATATCAAAATATGTTCATAACAATTAGCAGGATATTGATAAAAAGGATAGGGACGATTTCCATTTTTATGTCTTTCGGTTTGAACTTCGCCTTTATCCCAAATAAAATCATCAACAAATGTAAATCCTTGTTCTTCAAAAATTTTAATAAAATACGCACCAAGAGGTAATCTTCTTTTTCCCCAGACAGATTTTGTTTTCAAATTATCATTATCAAAAATATCGCCGATATTAAAAACAAATACACGATGATTGTCTAATACTCTGTAAGACTCACAAATGATTTTGCGCATATCTTCTAAATACTCGTTTAGATTTTTCCATTGGGAATAATCGCGGGCATTATAGTAAGGTGGAGATGTAACCATAACATGAATTGACTCAGATTTCATTCCCTGCATAACTTTTAGGCAGTCTCCCCAAATTATTTTTATTCCATTATCTTTTTTTTCTATAAATGTAGATAATTTATCGTTAACACCTTGATATTGTCTTTGATAATCTTCTTTGACAAATTGAATATAAATTTCAGAAAAACTTTTAATTATTTCATCGCGATTTTTTGATTTTCTTAAATATGCAATCTTTTTCAAAAATTCATCTAAACGACCTTTAGAAAAAGTTTTTAATAAATACCGTTCGCTTATTTTCAAAATTTTATCTAAATAAAACATAATTACATAGATTAAAAATTATAGAGGCGTGGGGTTTCCCCACACCTATTGAGGATATGCGAATTCATAAAATGAATTCGCCCCTGTCGCCTTCGGCGACTAATCCTTAATAGGTGTGGGGTTTCCTTATATCTTATTTTAATATAAAATGAAAATAATGGCAAATGTGAATTTATCTACTTTAATTGAACAAATTCCTGGAATTGGCGCGGTTTTTCAGAAAAAACTGAAGAAATTGGGGATTAAAACGGTCCGGGATATTTTGTATCACTTTCCTCATCGGTATGAGGATTTTTCTAATATCGTTCCTATTTCAAAAGTTAAATTTCACCCCGTTAGAAAATCAGAAAAAAAAATCAAAGGTCAATCCCGTCTTCTTAAATTTTCTAACGGGGTAAATGAAACAGTATGCGTTCAAGGCAAAATTCTGGAAATCAAAAACGAAAAAACCTGGAAAAAAAGAATGTTTTTAACCCAGGCAGTAATTCAGGATAATACCGGAGCCATAAAAATTGTCTGGTTTAACCAGCCCTATCTAACAAAAACCTTAAAACAAGACGACAGTATTTATTTGGCAGGAAAAGTTGCCTTGGGCGATGACGGCGCCTATCTTTCCAATCCCGCGTATGAAAAAATTACAAATTACAAATTACAAACAGATGACTTAATTCATACCGGGAGAATTATTCCGGTCTATCCAGAAACAGAAGGGCTTTCCTCGCGATGGCTTCGGTATATTGTAAAGCCGTTGTTGGTAGAATTATCAACGCAAATTCCGGAAATTTTACCCAAAGAAATAATTCAGAAAAATAATCTCTTGTTGCTCAAACAAGCGATTTGGCAAATCCATTTTCCGGATTCAATGGATTTGGCAAAAAAAGCGCAGAAACGTTTTTCTTTTGAAGAACTTTTTCTAATTGAATTGGCTGTGATAAGCGCAAAAATGCGGTTAAACAAAGAACAATCCACGGCTATTCCAATGGATGTTAAATTGATGAAAAAATTTGTTAAATCCCTGCCATTCAAGTTAACTGACGCTCAAAGAAAATCTGCGTGGCAAATTCTAAAGGATTTAGAAAAACCTTGTCCTATGAACCGCCTCTTGGAAGGAGATGTCGGCTCTGGAAAAACCATAGTGGCGTTAATGGCTGCTTTGGAAACAATAAAAGCCGGTTATCAGGTTGCGCTTATGGCTCCAACTGAAATTTTAGCAAAACAGCATTTTCAAGGCGTTTCTGCTTTACTAAAAGATTTTAATATCAACATCGGGCTTCTTACAGGAAAAGAAGACAAATTTGTGTCGCGAAAATTAAAACAAGAAGTAATAGAAATTTCCCGCCGAAAATTATTAGAAAAAACAAAAAATAGCGAATTAGATATTTTAATCGGCACTCACGCCTTAATTCAAGGTAAAGTAAAATTCGGAAATCTGGCTTTGGTAATCTTGGACGAACAACACCGCTTCGGCGTTGACCAGCGCGCACGGCTTTGCCAATCCCAAGCAATCCAAACCAATAAAAACAAAAATATTTCACTCCTACGCACAGTTGCAACTGTGCGTAGGAGTGTTCCGCATTTGCTATCTATGACTGCCACGCCTATCCCCCGGACTTTAGCACTGACCATTTACGGCGATTTGGATTTATCTTTAATTGACGAATTGCCAAAAGGAAGGAAAAAAATTATTACTAAAATAGTGGCGCCCGCAAACAGGCAAAAAGCATATAATTTTGTAAAAAAAGAAATCAAAAAAACAAGGCAGATTTTTGTGATATGTCCAAGGATTGAAAGCCAAAAAGACAAAGAAAATATAGATACTGCTTCTTCATGGGCAAATGTAAAATCAGTTGAAGACGAATACGAAAAATTGTCAAAAGAAATTTTTCCAGACGCGAAAGTAGAAATGCTTCACGGAAAAATGACGCCAAAAGAAAAGGAAAAAATAATGAAAAATTTCAAAAATAAAAAAACAGATATTTTGGTTTCCACTTCAGTGATTGAAGTGGGAATTGATGTGCCCAATGCCACGGTAATGTTTATTGAAGGAGCGGATAGATTTGGCCTGGCTCAACTTCATCAATTCAGAGGAAGAGTAGGAAGGTCAAAATATCAATCCTATTGCTTGCTGTTCACCGACTCGCCGGCTGTTAAAACCCGACAGCGGTTGAGGGCATTAATCACCTCTGAAGATGGATTTAAGCTTGCTGAAAAGGATTTAGAAATTAGGGGAGCTGGTGATTTTTTCGGCGCGCGGCAGTGGGGCATATCTGATTTAGTGATGGACTCCCTAAAAGATATAGGTTTAGTGGAAAAAACCAGAAACGCGGCGCAAAAGATATTAGAACAAGACCCGGAATTAAAAAATTATCCCCTGCTTCAAGAACGCCTACAAAAATTCCAAGAAAAAATCCACTTGGAATAGTTGATTTTTCTCTATTTATTGGTATAATAAATGATTACATTGCCCTCGTAGTTTAACGGATAAAACAAAAACCTTCTAAGTTTTAGATGGGGGTCCGACTCCTCCCGAGGGCACATGGTGGTCGTAGTGTAGTGGTTAGCACGAGATCTTGTGGAGATCTCAACGGGAGTTCGATTCTCCTCGACCACCCCAAAAAACTTGACGAGAATTTTTATTTTGGCCGCAAAAAATATGATCAAAAAACAAAAAACAAAACAAGAATTAATTAAGCCGCAAACACTTAAAGGGTTTCGGGATTTTCTGCCGGAAGAAATGCGGCTTAGAGAATATGTAATTAATATTTTTAAGCAAGTATTTGAATGTTATGGATATGAACCCTTGGAAACCCCGGCTTTAGAATACACTAATTTAATGCTTGGAGTTTCAGGCGGGGAAGCGGAAAAACAATTTTTTAGATTCAAAGACAAGGGCGGCAGAGATGTAATGCTGAAATTTGAAGTTATGGTCTCAATGTGCCGCGCTATTGCCCAACACAAAGATAAAATCGTTTTTCCTTTCAAACGATATCAAATTCAACGATGCTGGAGAGCGGAAAAGCCCCAAAAAGGACGATTGCGAGAATTTACCCAATGCGACGCCGACACTATTGGAGCGAGTTCAATGATGGCTGACGCTGAATTTATTCAAATGGGCATTGAAATTATGAAAGAACTTGGCTTTAAGGAGTTTATTACTTTAATTAACAACCGGAAATTTTTAACCGGATTGATTAAGTTTGCAAAGGCAGACCCTTCTCTTTTTTATAAAATCTGTATGTCAATTGATAAACTTGGAAAAATTGGGATTGAAAATGTTAAAAAGGAAATGATTGAAAAAGCAGGTATTCCTTGTGCCACAGCAAATCAAATTCTAAAGATTATCTCTGTAAAAGGAGAAAGTGAGGAATTAATTAAAATCTTTAAGAAAAAAATGGCTAAAATTCCAGAAGCCCAGGAAGGACTTTCTGAAATAAAAGAAATACTTGATTATCTTAAAACCGCTGGCATAGATAAGAAATACTACCGATTTGAACCCGCGATTGCCCGGGGGTTGGCTCACTATACCGGTCCTATCTGGGAAATAATGGTAATTGAAGGAGGAGTTGGGTCGGTTGCCGGTTGCGGCAGATATGACAATGTTATTGGCGACTATCTTGGTGGAAAGGAAAAAATTCCGGCTACTGGCGGTTCTTTTGGACTTGAACGGATAATGGAGATATTAAAAGACAGAAAAATGGCAAATCTGCCAAAAAATTATATTAATGTTTTAGTCACAATCTTTGATGAAAAGTTAGCAAAAAAATCAATTGATATAACAACTCAATTAAGAAAAGCGGGTATTGCAACTATGTTATATCCTGATACAGCGCGTCTTGATAAACAACTTAAATATGCCAACAGCAAAGAAATCCCTTTTGTCGTAATCATTGGGCCGGAGGAAGCAGTAAAAAATCAAATAACTCTTAAAAACATGAAAACTGGGGAACAAATAAAACTAAAAAATAAGGAATTATTAGAAAAACTAAAAAAAATAATAAAATGAATTCTATAAATCTGAAAAAAATAAATAAGGCAGTAAATTCTCATCATTATAACTTTTTCTTTCTCGGGAAAGGATTGTGTTGATGTTGAAAAAAAATCATCAAAATAACCCCTTCCTGAGAAGGAAGGGGTTTTCGTTTCTTTCTGCGAAGCGGAAACTCATAGTTCATAAAAAAATAGGAGGTGAAAAAAAATGAAAAGAAAAATAAACATATTATCTCTAGTTGTGTTGCATTCATTCCCCAACGAAAACCTTATTACGCCTGTTGGAAAAAAGACAGAAAAACAAAAAAAGGAAAGCGAAAAACTGGAAACACCTAAAAAAGAATAAACACAACGAAAAATAAAAAATATAAGGACATTTTATTCTTTAATGTCCTTATTTTATTATTTTCTCTTCTTGTTATTGTTCGTTTAGATTTAATATCTCTATTTTTTTATTTTTGAAGTCAATTTTAATTGAATAATTTCTAAATAAACCAACTCCCACCAGTGCTATTGAGGAGGAATATGACGAGATATTACTTCAGCCGCAGTAAAGCCAACCTTTTTTATATAAAATATTTTTTCCGGGTATTTTTCTTTAGCTTTTTCAACGGCTTCTACTAAAGTATCTCCTAAAAATCCCTCTTCTGTTTCAATTTCAATAGCAAAAAATTTACCATTAAAAGATGGCTCATATTTTTCTTTAAATTTTCTTTGATATATCTCTTCTCCTTTTTTGGCTATTTCTCTGGTGTTAATCGTCGATAATTGTTTTTCTTCATTCATACCTTTATTATACTACAAAATTCTTTTAATGCTACTGAAATAGATAGTCAATAAAAAATCTTGTTGGAATATTTTTAAATATTCTCACTTCTTCTCTTCTAATTTTACTTTTATTATTTGTTCTTGTTTTTCTCTTAAAATTTTTAATTCTACTTCCTTGCCGATTTCAAATTTCTGCAAAATAGACGACAAAGGATTTTTGACGGTAATTTTTTCTCCTTGGCATTCTAAAATAATGTCAAATTCTTTTAAGCCGGCTTTTTCCGCGGCTGAATTTGAAACTATTGCGGACTCCCCCAGATTCTCTCTTACTATAAAAGCGCCGTAATCAACAGGCAGTTTATTTTTTTCAGATATTGCCTTGCTCAAAAGAATATATCTCACTCCTAAAAATGGCTTTTTTATTTTTCCGTATTTTTTTACTTCTTCTAAATCTTTTTTGGCGTAATCAATTGGAATTGCAAAGCCAATGTTTTGAGCCATTGCCACTATTGCCGTATTTATTCCAATAACCTTTCCATTCATATCCACTAAGGGCCCGCCGGAATTTCCTGGATTAATAGCTGCGTCGGTTTGGATTAGACCCCTTAATTGTTCTGCCTGCTGTGTATGGCCTCCAAGAGCAGTGATATTTCGACTTAAACCGGAAACCACTCCGGTGCTTACAGTATCATGAAACTCTCCTAAAGCGTTTCCAATAGTAATTACCGCTTGTCCAAGCGCAATATTTTTGGAATCGCCTAGATCTAAACAAGGAAGGTTTTTTGCCTGTATTTTTAGAATAGCAATATCATTGATAGAATCACGGGCTAAAACCTTTGCAGGATATTTCTTTTCCGGGTCTAAAACAATTGTGTAGTCCGCTTTAGGGTCGGCAACCACATGCTGCGAGGTTAAAATCATACCATCTGGAGAAATAATAAACCCGGAGCCGCCCCCTATTTTTGTTTTTTCCTTTTTTTCGCCCATTCGCGGCACAGTTAAACTTTGGCCGCCGAATGGAACCATATAAAAACCCTCTATCTTGGGCAGGTCTTTTGAGATAACAATCGTAATTACTGCTGGGCAGGACTTTTTTACTATATCTATAATTGGCGATTTCTCCATTATTCTATAATAGCATAAAATATCATTGTCAACAAGAGAAAAATCTGTTAAAGTAATAAAATCGCCCCTGTAGTTTAATGGATAAAATAAGAGTTTCCTAAACTCTTGATAAAGGTTCGATTCCTTTCAGGGGCACAAAAATATGAATAAAATTTTTCAGTATTTTTTAGTAAAACACAACCGAAAAACGCCTTTCGTAATTTTGGTTTATTTCTTTGCCACTTTTATTATCGTAAGAACATTTGTCTATGCCTGGACTTACGGCTTTATCCCTGAAATAACGCTCGTGATAAGAGATATACAAATCCATCATCTGAATTTTGGTATTTTCATTCTGGCTGTTGCGGGATATTTGGCGCTAGTAAGAGAAAAAGAAGATAGTCGTTTGAAAATCGCTAAAATTTACGGAATTGGCTTGGCTCTGGCTTTTGACGAATTCGGAATGTGGCTTCATCTTGAAAATAATTACTGGCTTCGCCAAAGTTATGACGGTATAATTATTATCACAGTAATTCTGCTTAACATTGTTTTTCTTAAACATATCTGGCAAAAAATTATTGAACAGCATATAATATTAGGAAGGAAAATCCTGAACAAATTTCGGAAAGATGTTGAAATAAAAAGCAGAAAAATCTTAACTGGAAAAAAATGAAGGGCCCATAGCGTAGTGGTTATCGCGCATCCGTGGCACGGATGAGATCGTGGGTTCGACTCCCACTGGGTCCACAAAAAAATTGCCAAAGGACAGTCCTCTGGCAATTTTTTTTGTGGTGTTTATTGAAAAAAAATTAGAACTTATTTTGAACAAAATCCCGACGCTGATTGATTGCCCGCTCGCCGCAGGCGAGCGGGCAGAAATCCGTTTTGCGAATTTCCCGCCCAGCGTTTCCGCCCGCTACTAAGCGGCGGCGAACAAAACAGAAAAATTTTCTTTTCCTTATTGATTAAAAAAATTGGCGAGGTGGCGATTAAAAAAAATGTAAAGAAAATTTTTCTGTTTTGATTTTCCGCTATTGCGGGAAACGGAAACGCTTTCGGGCTTTGCCCGATTTTTTTTTCGGGGGAAGGACTCTATGAATCGTTGACTACAATCAAATTTTCAGTTATCATTATAATAAGCAAGCCAGAGGTATTTTACTATAATCAGTATATTATAATAGTTTATCAAAATCAGATAATATGTCAATAGTCAGTGAAAACATAAGAAAACTTCGCAAGAAAAAAGGAATAAGCCAAGATCGCCTTTCAAAAGAGGCGGATTTGGCGTTGAATACAATCGTCAAAATAGAGACTGGCGAAAGCCCAAATCCCACAGTTGAAACATTAGAAAAAATCGCCAAAGCTCTTGATGTCCAAGCTGGCGATTTTTTCAAAAAATAATTTTATGACAAAAAATAATAACAACAATCAGCCGATTGATAAAACAGAGATTGTCTGGCCAGGAAAGCGAAAAGAAGTTGAACGGGTAAGTTTGCCGTTTCAAGTAATTGAGACAATCAACGCGCCTCGTGGAGCGCGGCAGAAAGAGATGTTTAACAATAACACGCCAGCGGATTGGAAAAATCGGCTTATTTGGGGCGACAATCTTTTGGTGATGGGTTCACTTCTCAAAGAATTTGCCGGAAAAATCAATCTTATTTATATTGACCCGCCTTTTGCAACTGGCGACGATTTTTCTTTTACAGTGCAGATTGGCGATGGCGCTGAAATTACGAAAGAACCGTCTGCTCTTGAGGTTAAGGCGTATCGCGACACTTGGGGCAAGGGCATGCAGTCATATCTTCAAATGATGTATGACAGATTGGTTTTGATGAAAGAACTTTTGGCTGACGACGGCTCAATTTATGTGCATTTGGATTATCGTGTGTCACATTATATAAAAATGATACTCGATGAAATTTTTGGAGAAAAATCTTTACGAAATGAAATTATTTGGTTTTATCCAAGAGGAGGAGATGCGGACAAACAATTTAATAGAAAGCACGATTCAATCTTTTGGTATTCTAAAAGCGACAATTCTTGGATTTTTAACTGGAAAGATACTTTAATTCCCTACACAGAGGAGCAACTTGCGCGTTTCAAAAAGAAAGACGAGAAAGGAAAATTTTATTGGAATGTAAATCCTCGTGGCGAGCGAGTGAAAACCTATTTGAGAAAAGCAGGAATAGGGGAATATGATGTTTGGAATATAGGAATTAACGCAACCGAACTTAAAGAAATTGGATATCCTACGGCAAAACCACCGAAATTACTTGAACGCATAATAAAAGCTTCTTCAAATGAAGGTGATATTGTGGCTGACTTTTTTAGTGGTTCGGGCACAACCGTAAGTGTTGCCGAGAAATTAAATCGAAAATGGATAGGAGTTGATCTCAGCAGGTTCGCGATTCAGACAACTCGCAAACGGCTTTTGGATATGAGCGCAAAGCCGTTTAAGGTCCAAAATCTTGGAAAATACGAACGCCATCATTGGGCAAAACTTAATGGCAAATATAAGGATTATGTAGAATTTATTTTGGAATTATATCACGCTGAACGCATTGACGGTTTTACTTATTTGCACGGCAAAAAAGCGAAAAGTTTTGTTCGCGTTGGCTCGGTGGACGCTCCGGTAACGCTTTCAGAAATCCGCTCTGCGCTGGAAGAATGTCAAAAAAATAAAATCAAAAAACTTGATATTCTTGGCTGGGAATGGGAAATGGGATTGCACGATTTAATAAAAGAAGAAGCGGAAAAATACGGTGTCAAACTTGGGACATTTCAAATTCCGCGCGAGGTGATGGAATTGTCAGTTGCGGACGCTCAAAAGCGCGATGTCCAATTTTTTGAACTTGCTTACTTGGAAGTTGAGGCAAAAGTTAAAGACAAAAAAGCGACAATTACGCTCAAAGATTTTATTATTCCAAATCCAGAATTATTACCAGAGCAAGTGAAAGGTAAAGTGAAAAATTGGAGCGACTTTATTGACTACTGGGCAGTGGACTGGATGTTTAATCAGCACAAGAAATGGACAGAGGAAGATGACACTTTTCACAATATGAACCAGCGATACCGCACGCGCAAAGAACCGAAATTGGAACTTTCAATGAATTACGATAAATATAAAAAATCTGGTAAATATAATATCTTGGTAAAGGTCGTAGATATATTTGGGAATGACACTACCAAACTTATTACAATTAAAATTTAACCAAAGTTATGTATTTGCCAGAAGACATTGATGACATTTTAAGAAATAGAGAAGCTGAAATCTTGGAGTTCAAGGAAGCCAAGAGTAATTTTGATTCAAGGGATCGTTCTGATTATTGCGCCGCAATAGCAAACGCAGGCGGTGGCAGATTACTGCTTGGCGTAGATAATGATAGGAATATTCTTGGCACTTCTGTATATGCTGGAGCAATAGAAAAAATTCCTCACGAAGTATATCAAATTATTGGAGTTCGTATAATTGTTGAGGAAGTTGACCACAAGAATGGCAGAGTTGTTGTGTTTGATATACCAGCAAGACCCGTTGGGCAGCGTGTGCGTTCAAACGGACATTATAAATATCCTATTCGGATTGGCGAATCGTTAGTCGAGATGGATGACGAAACAACTCGTAATATTTTGAATGAAGTGCAACCAGATTTTTCTGCTGGCATTATAGATGGCCTTGATTTAAGCGATTTAGATATGGCGGCTATTGATAATTTTAAAAAACAAAGAGCGGAAAAAACTGGTAATTTAAGAATTATTTCTACTCCCACGGAACAAGTATTGCAAGATGCTGAACTCATACGCGATGGAAAAATTACATTTGCTTGTTTAGTTTTGCTGGGTAAGGCAGAAAAAATAGCAAAATTTTTACCGCAAGACGAAATTATTTATGAATGGCGAAATACGAAGGGACAAATTCATCATGATTTTAGGAAATTATGGCGAGCGCCATATTTTATTATTTATGACGAGATTTGGCAGACAATAAATGTTCGCAATCTGCGAATACCTTATCAAGAAGGATTTATACAGCAAGAAGTGTTGGCGTTTGATGAGAAATCTTGTCGTGAAGCAGTTAATAATGCTGTAGCCCATCGTGATTATTCTATTGGCGGACGATCTATTCTTATTCAATCCTCTCCAGAAAGTTTTACTGTCGTAAGTCCCGGGGGATTTTTATCGGGCATTACCGAGGACAATGTTTTGACAGCCTCTCCTCGCTGGCGCAATCGTCTTGTTGCGGAAGCACTTGAAAGGACAAATTTTGTTGAACGATCTGGACAGGGAATTGATAATATTTTTGAAGCATCAATTCGTCAAGGCAAGGGTTTGCCAAATTTCCATGGCACGACTAATGACACAGTGCAAATAAATGTTCCCGCAAAAGTTCAAGATGCGGAATTTATTAAATTTTTAGAAAAAGTGGCGAATGAAAAGCAAATCAGTTTTTCCTTTAATGAAATTTATGAATTGGAAATGCTCCGCGCGCAAAAAACTCTTGTGAGTTTAAAGCATAAAGAAAAATTTTTAAAACTCGGAATTATTGAAAAAATTGGGAAAACCAGTGGGACAAAATATATGCTTTCGCATCGCTATTATTCTTATGAAAAAAAACCAGGGATTTATACAAGAGTTAAAGGTATCAGCCGTGAGCATAAAAAATATTTAATACTTGAACATATTAAACGCGAAGGTCAGGGATGCAGGAGCGATTTTCTTGATGCATTTCCAGAGCTGAAGGCAAGAGATATATCAAATCTATTACAGGAGTTAAAAAAAGATGGAAAAATTGAGCGAATAGGTTTTGATACAACTGGTTACTGGCGGATTAAAGAAGATTCTAATTAGTAGTAAAATGTTGTTTTTAGTAGAAGAAACAAAGAAATTACCTTAAAAATAGGGGTGTGAATAAGTTGTAAGTTCTACTAAAATATAGTTTATTTTCAGGGGGGTTGAAAATAAATAACGCGCGCGATTTTTAACTTAAAATAGACCATCTTGATAGTTTTTATTTTCATATGACCAAAAATCATAGAAAAATTAAAAAATCGAATCTTCCGCTTGTTTGCGCTTTACAACCTGCTGTCGCTGCGTGGCGAGAGGGTGGATATAAAGAGGGGACGAGCAAGACAACTCGGCGGCTTTTGGAATGGTGGTTCGTGGAAGACCACGAGGTTGCCGATGGAAAATTTTTTGCTTTTTGGCGCGCTCAAAGAGAAGCGATTGAACATTTGATTTATTGTTATGAAGTTTTGGAAGCGCGCAGTTTATATCAGTTAGCGCAAAAGCTTGATGCGAGAGTACCCGTTGATCCAAGCGCGGATAAATGGGCAAAATACGCTTTCAAAATGGCGACAGGTTCGGGCAAAACAATGATAATGGCGATGGCAGTTGTTTGGTCGTATTTTAACGCTACCAAAGAGAAGCAAAAAGATTTCACAAAAAATTTTATTTTAATCGCGCCAAATCTGATTGTGCTTGACCGATTAATGGGCGATTCAAAAAATCCAGAATTTTTTGAAGGCGCTATTTTCAAAAAATTTCCTTTTATTCCCCCAGAATGGTCATCGGATTTCCAGCTTGATGTTATTGGACCTAACGAAGAACGGGAAAGCACTAAATCATCAACACTCTACTTGCTCAACTGGCAAAAATTTGTTGAACGCAAAAATAGTAAGGCAGAAAATCCTGTACAGGATATTTTAGGCCAAAAGCCGCCAAGCGAGATTATTGTTTCTTTGAAAAAACTCAAAGACAGGTTATCTCATCTTTCAAATGTGATGGTGCTAAACGACGAGGCGCATCATGTTTGGGACGAGGATCTTGTTTGGTATAAAGCTATTACGGATTTGAACGATAACTCAGGACTGATGTGTCAGTTGGACTTTTCGGCAACGCCAAAATATCAGAAAACAGGACAACTTTTTACTCACATTATCACTGATTATAGTTTAGGAAGCGCGATTGATGACAATATCGTGAAGCGTCCGAAAATTGCTGAGATTGAAAATGCGCCAGAAATTGAAAGCAAAAAAGCATCAGAGAAATATCGCGTCCAAATTGACGCAGGCATCAACCAGTGGAGAGTTATGCGCAAAGTGATTATCAAAACAAACAAAAAGCCAGTGCTTTTTGTAATGACGGAAGATAATGCTTCTGCTGATGATGTTGCCGAATATATGGCGACATTTCCTGAATTCAGCGGAAACAAAATTTTAACAATTCATTCAGGCAAAAAGAAAGATCAAATTGCGGCAAAAGATTTGGAAATAGCGCGCAAAGCGGCTCGTGAAATTGACTCATTGGAAAATCCGCATAACGCAATTGTTTCCGTGCTTATGCTTCACGAGGGCTGGGATGTGCGCAATGTTGTTGTAGTTGTTCCTCTGCGTTCTTTTAGCTCAAAAGCAAAAATTTTGCCTGAGCAAACGTTGGGAAGAGGTTTGCGCCGAATGTGGCCAGAGGATAGCAAGCATAAAGAACTATTGATAGTTATTGAGCATCCGCAATTTCACGATTTGATTGACGAGGCATTAGCAGAACAGGGTGTTAAAGTTGAATTTGTCAGTTTGGAAGAAGCTTACAATCCCCCGGTAATTATTCAAACGGAAAAAAATAAACTGAAATACGATATTGAAACGCCGATGCTCTCTGGAGGACTAACGCATTCGGTAACAGGGATTGAGAAATTACAGGCGAATGTCTTGGATAGCAAATTGTTTAAGTATGATTCTTTACAGGCGCGAGATGTAATCCTTCGCAAGATTGATATGCTGACGAAAAAAGAGGAAGCAAAAGAAGTGTTGGAGTTTCCATACGCTGATAATCCGCAGATATATATCGCGAGTATTGCTAACGCGGTTTTGCGATTTGCGAGAATTCCGGGACATTTTGATAAAGTCGCGCCACAAGTCAAAGAATATATTGCTAAATATCTTTTTGATAGAAAAGTTGATATTACCAATCTTGAAACATTGAAAAAGCTCAATCACCCTAAAGTGCGTGGCGCGACCATCTCCATTTTTGTTGATATTATTAATAATCTGACAATTGTATCAGAAAAAGCAAAAATGGAAGAACGAAAAGCGCGAGCGTCTGAGATTAAACCGTTTCCGTGGACAAAACTTGCTGTGGCGGCGCAAAAATCCGTTTTGAATTTTACACCAGTTGATAATGATTTTGAGGCAAAATTTGTAAAATTTCTTGACGGAGCAGATGATGTTGATGCTTTTATTAAAAATGAAACAAGGACAATGAATCTCAAAATTCCGTATATTGCTCAAGACGGATTTTTGCGCCGCTATATTCCGGACTTTATTATTCGGACGAAAAATGGTATGGTGATTATTGAAACAAAGGGGCGTGAAGATGTTGATGTTGTGGCAAAAGATTTGCAGGGTAAACGATGGACAGAAGAAGTTAGCAGACGCACAGGGACAAAATGGACATTTTTACGCGTTGATCAAAAAGAATTTGAGAAAGCAAGATATAACAAACTTGCTGAATTAACAATCTAAACCCACCCACCGCCCTTATTATTTTTGAAATCCTGCCGAAAAAAATCGGGCAAAGCCCGAAAGATTAGTAGGCAAAATGAAAAATTGCCAGAGGACAGTCCTCTGGCAATTTTTCATTTTCCAAGCATTTTTAGTGCTTCCTTTATTTTGTTTTCCGCGTCCATTTCTATGGGAAGTTTAGATAATGTTTCCTTTGCTTCCTGTTTTAAAAATCCCATATTCACTAAAGCGTCAAAAGCAGAATTATTTATGCCCGCTACTACTTCTGATATTCTTTCTTTTGGTTTTAACGATTCATTATTTTTAATTTTACCGGACAATTCCAATAAAATCTTTGCCGCTCTTTTCCTGCCAATACCGGAAATGCCTTCAAAAATTTTTTCCTGACCATCTTTAATGGATTTTTTCAAATCTTCCAATGGCCCCAGTCCTGAAATTTCCAAAGCCGCTTTTGGTCCTACGCCGGAAATTCCGATTAACATTTCAAAAACCTCCCTCTCCCCCCAAGTTAAAAACCCGTATAAATTCAAGATATTTTCTCTTACATAAAGAAAACAAAACAATTTCAAAAATTTTTCTTGTCCTGAAATTTTTTTAAGCGTCTTTTGAGAAAGAAAAACTCTATAACCAACTCCTTGCGATTCCAAAACAACAAACTTTTCCTTTCTCAAAATAATATTTCCTTGTAAATACGCAATCATACTAAAAATTTTCAATTATCAATTTTCAATTATCAATCAATTATCAAATTCCAATTTTCAAACAAATTAATTAATTTTATTAATTGAAAATTGAATCATTGAAAATTCATTGAAAATTGGTTATTGAAAATTGAAAATTATTATTTTATTATACACCTATTGCGAAAAAATAAAAGTTGTGATAGTATAATGAAGAAATATGGCGATAACTAAATCAGCGAAAAAGGCATTACGCCAAAATATAAGGCATAAAAAAAGAAACTTAATTTACAAAAATAAAATGAAAGGGCTTGTAAAACAGGTCAAATCTTTTATTAAAGAAAAGAAAATAAAAGAGGCAAAAGAATTATTGCCTCAGGTCTATAAAATCCTGGATAAATCCGCAAAAATAGGAATAATTAAGAAAAACACTGCGTCAAGAAAAAAATCTCGTCTGGCTAAATCTCTGTAATCAACATATCTATTGCCATAATCGGGTCAACGCGCCCTGTTTTTATATCTCGGTCTACCTTGAATAATTTCTGGTAGATTTTTTTTAGAACATCAAGCCCAAACTTTTGAGCCTGATAACAACTTTTTTGCGCAACATAAGGATGCATTCCCGGAATTTTTACTCTACCAAAGGACGAGGTTCTTTGGTTGTTCGGCTGAACTCCCTCAGAATGACTTGAAAGGTAGTCCTTAACTAAAAGCAAATTTCTAAATTGGAAATTTATCATAGAAAGAAGATACAAGGGTGCGTCTCCTTTCTCCAAATGTTTATGAATTAAAAAAATCGCGCGTTTCTTGTCTTTTTGCGCGATAGCGTCAATGGTCTTAAAAATATCTGTTTCAATTCTTGGAGCCACTAAAAGTTCAATATCCTTTAATACTACGAGAACACTTCTCGTAGTATTAAATTTATAAGTGCATAATTTTTTGATTTCCTGAGATAATTGCCAGAGGTTATTACCCACGAAATTTATCAATTGTTGTATTGCTTGATTTTCAATTTTTGAATTATATTTTTCAAATTCTTTTTTAATCCAATTTTCCAATTCTTTATTTGATAGAGTGTCAAACTCTTGGCATTTTGCTGTTTTTTTCAAAAACTTAAACAAAGAATCCGCTTTATTAACTTTATCTTTTTCATAAAAAAGGATAACATCTTCTGTGTTCTCTATTTTTTTTAAGACATCTAAAATTTTTTCCTTAAATTCAGAATTTAAGAAAATATTTTTTAGAACTATTAATTTTTTTTCTTTGAACATTGAGACACTTTGAATGTTATGCTCAAATTCTTCAAAGCCTGAATTTTGGCAGTCATAATATCTTAAATTCAATCCAGTTTGATGGATTTTTTTGTAGCGCTCAATAATCTCTTGTAATTTCTTAAGAGAGCGATATGTATCTTTGCCATAGAGAAAAAGAAACATTCTATTTCAAAACTGTTTTGATTTTTTCAATTATTTCATTAGGAGTAAAATGAGCCTTAATTAGATAGTCATTTGCTCCTAAATTTATTCCTTTTTCTATGTCTTCTTTTTGGCCAAGATTAGATAAAATAATTACCGGCAATTGAGATAAACTCGGATCTTTTTTCATCTGAGATAAAACCTCAAAACCATCTATCCCCGGCAAAATAAGGTCAAGCAAAACCAAATCAGGTTTCTCTGTTTTTATTTTTTTTATTCCTTCTTCGCCGTCAATTGCCTCAAAAACCTCATAACTTTCTTTTGTAAGTTTTTGAGCAATTAACTCTCTAAGAAATTTATCGTCTTCAATGATTAATATTTTTTGCATATTAACAAGGCAGGGTAAAACAAAAAGTAGAACCCTTTCCTTCTTGAGATTCAAACCAAATTCGACCTTTATGCGCTTCAATTATATTTTTAGCAATAAACAAACCCAGTCCCGTTCCTTCTGTCTCCATTCTAATTATATTAGCCCCTCTAAAAAATTTAGTAAAGACACGAAATTGCTGGTCAGTAGGTATGCCTACTCCGCTGTCATACACGGAGACCTTGATTTCTTTTTTGTTTTTTCCTTTTTCCTTACATTGTAAAAAAACTATCATTTTCCCTTTTGAAGAAGTATATCTTATAGCGTTTTCAATAATATTTCTAATTGCTAATTCTATCTTTTCTTTATCTATATTAACCTCTGGCAATTTTTTCGCTGCAATAAACTTAAAATTTATTTTTTTTCTTTTTATTTCTTCTTTATATGAACTTATTATATCTCTACATATTTTTTCAATGTCGTAAAAATCTTTTTTATACACATGCCTACCTTCCTCAATCTGAGTTATATTCAAAAGATCATTTATTAAGCCAATCATCCTTTCGTTGCTTCTATATGTCTTTTCTATAAATTTTTTTTGCTCTTTGGTAACTTCTCCTAAATCACCGTCTAAAAGCATTCTTAAAGTCCACTTAATAGCAGATAGAGGAGTAGGCAACTGATGAGCAGTGATAGAAACAAATTCTGTTTTCATCTGTTCTATTCTTTTTTCTCTGGTTATGTCGCGTAAAATTACCAAAGTTCCTATCTTCTTTTTTTGTTCAAATAAAGGAACCGCGGAAACCTCCAAAACCAAATTTTCAGCAACAGTCAGTTCTTGCATTGGCGCGCTTTTTATTTTTTTTCCTAAAATTTTAATTAATCTTTTAAGATTTCCAAAGCCCGCAAGTTCTAAAACTGGCTTACCTATTATCTCCTTTTCATTAACTCTTAAAAACTCTTGTGCGCGAGGGTTTATTAAAGAAAGATTCCTTTGTTTATCAAAAACCAAAATTCCATCAGTAAGATTTGCGATAATAGGTAATGTTTTCCTTTTTATCATATATCTATATCCAGATTCCTCTGCGAGACACTGGTTTGAATTTTTATTCCCGCGTCTCCTGATGTTCCACCTGCTTTTTCTATGTCTAAAAAGATAGTCACTTTTGGCTGGTCATTGTCGCCTACCCCATCACCGGAGATATCTATTTCAAAAGCGTTTATTTCAAGATTAGATGAAGTCAAAGGGGTTTCTTGCCCGCTTATTTTTTTCATTAAACACTTATCTGTTGTATTCCAATAAAATTCTTGACACTCATTATGGTAATTTATAAATTTTATACCTCTTCCGCCTTTAGTCAATTGATAGTTATAGTCGCAACCTTTATCTATATTATCTAAACATGGATCTTCTATTAAACAATTTTGCTCTTTTTGAGCCATGCGCAGACTCCGAGACATATACTCCATTACATAACTAGCTTGGTCTAAAACCTCTTGAGTGTTTAAGATTTTTGACTGGCTCTTTATCATAAAATTAAAAACACCCAAAATTCCTGCTATGGCTATGGAAAAAATCATTACGGAAATCAAAAGTTCCACAAGGGTAAATCCGCTTACTGTCAATTTGTCCCGCTTTTTTCTCCGTCTTCTTGTTAATACCCTTCTTCCTCCTTTTGTTTTTGTCCGCGCCAAAAACCCGTGTGTCCTTTTCCTTTTTCTTTTTTTGGGCTGATAAGTAATAGACATATTTATTTAGTGAACTTGGTAAATTTCCTATCAAATACTGTGGAAAGTCTCAACAATAAAACCTCTTCAAAATTTTCAATTTTCAATGACCAATTTTCAATGAATTTTCAATGATTCAATTTTCAATGAATAAAATTAATTAATTTGTTTGAAAATTGAAAATTGATAATTGATAATTGATTTTAGTATCTTTATATTACCATAATTCAAGAAAAAATACAATTGCCTGTATAAGAATATTAATGAAAGATGTTCTGCACAAGTTTTCCACATCTTATCAACAAAACAAAATATTTGTATTTATTTTGCGTTTTATTTTGAAAGTGATATAATAGAAAATGAAATATGACAAAAGAAGAATTATGGCAGGCAGTGCTTGCTCAAATTCAATTTAATATCTCCTCGGCAAATTTTGCTACCTGGTTCAAAAACACTAAAATCTTAGTCAAAAAAGGGAAACAAATTATTATCTCTGTTCCTAACAATTTTTCTAAAGAATGGCTGGAAAATAAATACAATAAAATTATCCTGAAAATTTTACGGGAGATGGACCAAGAGATAAAAGAAATCACATACGAAGTTTCCAAAACAGCGACAAAAACAAAAGAGCAAATTATGTCGCGCAACGGCTATCAAGATGACGGACAATTAGAATTCCCTGAATTTAAGGTTAATAAAATCACTAACCTTAACCCCCGCTATGCTTTTGAAAATTTCGTGGTTGGGGCTTACAACGAAGTCCCTCATGCGGCTATTTCCGCGGTTGTGAAAAACCCTGGTAAAATTTATAATCCGCTTTTTATTTATGGCGGAGTAGGATTGGGAAAGACCCACTTAATCCAAGCCGCTGGCAATAAAATAGCTGAATCTTTTCCTAAAAAGAAAATCAGATATATTCCATCGGAAAAATTTATCTCCGGGGTGGTTAATTCTATTAGAAATCATAGTATTAGTAGTTTAAAATCAGACTATAAAAAAATTGATGTTTTAATTATGGACGATGTTCAATTTTTAGCAAGTAAAGAAAAAACTCAAGAAGAATTTTTCCATATCTTTAACACTTTATATGAAAAAAACAAACAGATAATTATTTCTTCAGACAGACCCCCAAGGGCGATTTCTCCAATCGCAGAGCGGTTAAGGTCGCGGTTTGAAGGAGGGATGATAGCTGATATTGGCTTACCTGATATTGAAACAAGGATGGCAATCTTAAAAGTCAAATCACAGGAAAGAGGGGTGAATCTACCTGAAGAAACATCGGAATATATTGCTACTAATATCCAGAAAAATGTCCGCGAATTAGAAGGAGCAGTAAATCGTATCGCTGTTTATCAAAAATTAGATAACCAAAATTTTGACACTAACGCGATTAAATCAATACTTAAAAATATAATCACAAACCCTCAAAAACCGGTAAGTGTTAAAAAAATAATTCAAACCGTGGCAGAGTTTTACGATATAAAAGAAAAAGAAATTTTTGCTATTAGCCGAAGAAAAGAGATTGTAAAGCCCCGACAAATTGCTATGTATCTTTTAAGAAATATATTAAGTTGTTCTTTCCCTTATATCGGAAGAAAATTTCAAGGAAAAGACCATACTACCACTATTTATGCTTTTGGGAAAATTTCTAAAGAACTGGAAAATAATGAGATATTAAATGAAGAAATAAATTTAATAAAACAAAGATTATGTAGTTAATAATAGATAGTAAATTCAGTGGATAATAAGTGGAAAAAATATAAAAATAAAAATCAAAGAAATAATTAGATATTTATCAACAATATTTTCCACATCTTATTATATCTTAATTTAATAATAAGACACAGGAAAAATTGTTTGCTTAATAATAATGAAAATAATAATATTAAAAGATAATATTAAGAAAGGTTTAGAAATCATAGAAAAAATAACAGGAAAAAATTTAACCCTTCCTGTATTAAATAATGTTTTAATTTCAACAGAGAAAAATCTTTTAAGGTTATCTGGTACTGATTTAGAAATAGGAGTAAAATATTGGACGCTATGTAAGACAGAAAAAGAAGGAGAAATAATAATTCCGGCTAAATTTGCGTCTAATTTTATTAATTCGTTACCACAAGAAAAAATATATTTGGAAGTAAAAAATAAAATTTTACATATTGAATGTAAAAATTATAAAGCAAAAATTAAAACCGAATCTACTCAGGATTTTCCTATAATTCCTAAAATAGAAACAGAGGATTTTATAAGTGTAAATAATTACCCTTTTTGTCAAGGACTTGAGCAGGTAGTAGAATTTACTACGCCAAATCAGGCAAGGCTGGAACTTTCAGGTGTATATTTTAATTTCCAAAAAAATAAATTAAAATTAGTTGCCACAGATAGTTTTCGCTTGGCTGAAAAAACACTTTATTTTGAAAAAGAATTAGATAAAGAATATTCTTTTATTATTCCTCAAAGAACAGTTCAAATGATAATTAATATTTTCTCAGAAAAAGAAGGAAAAATAAGAATTTATCCCTCATCTAATCAGGTTCAATTTGAGACATTTTTCCCGGAAATTTCCCATCCCGAAGTTCAGGTTATTTCCCGTTTAATTGAAGGCGAATACCCGAATTATCAGGAAATTATTCCTGAAAACTATGAAACCCAAGTTTTATTATCAAAGGATAAATTTTTGAATCAAATTAAAACCGCTTCCCTTTTTAGTGAGAAAAGTAATGAAGTAAAAATAAAAGTTGTTCCTAAAGAACAAAAAATAGAAATTTTTTCTCAAAGTCCGGAATTAGGCGAAAATTATTCTGATTTAGAAGGAAAAATAACCGGAAAAGAAGTGAGTGTATCTTTTAATTGGAAATATCTATTAGAAGGGCTTTCTCGCTTGAAAAGTTCTGAAATAATAATTGGGTTAAACGGAGAAGAAGGTCCTGTAGTATTAAAGCCAAAAGGTGATGATACATATTTCTATATTGTAATGCCAATTAAGGGAAATTAAAAATTAATTTTCAACAGCGCTTTTGACATAAATTCCTTCCAGATTGGGCCCGCGATCATTACTGATGGTTTTTTCTTCATTGGATAATTATTATTATTTCCTGCCCAAACACCGCAAACAAGAGAAGGAGTATAACCTACTGCCCAAGCGTCTTTATATTCCTGAGTAGTGCCGGTTTTCGCGGCAACCTTATATCCTTTTATATGCAGAGACGAATTAAACCCAAACATAGGCGCTCTGGCTTCATTATCTGATAATATGTCATTCAAAAGTTGTGTTTCTTTTATCCCTAATACCCTTTTGGGTGTTTTTTTATTTTCTTCAATAATATTCCCTTGATTATCGGTGATTTTAAGAATACTTACAGGAGGAACCTTTAAGCCCTGTGCGGCGAAAACGCCGTAAGCCGAGGTAATATCCAATAATTTTACTTCCCAGCCACCTAATACAATAGAAGGTCCATAAGGCGGTGATAAGGTAGTAATACCTAAATTTTTTGCTGTTTGTGCGCTATCTTCTAAACCGGCTAAATATAATAAAACCTTTACAGAAGCAACATTTATTGATTGAGCCAAGGCACTTCTTAAAGAAATAGGTCCTCTAAATAGCCCGTCGTAATTTTTAGGGGTATACTCTTTATTCCCCCAGACCCCAAAATTTGTTTCTTCATCCACGACTATTGTTTTATCGTTATATCCTTTCTTAAAAGCGGTTACATAAGCAAATGGTTTGAACGCGGAACCCGGCTGTCTGCCAATCCCGTAGATTGCCACATTAACTTTTGGTTCAAATAAACAATTTTTTCCGTTCGTGCATCCTTTTGGAAACGACTCGCCAAAATAATCCTTGGACCCGACCATTGCCAATATCTCGCCGGTTTTTGGTTGGATAGCCACTAACGACGCATTATACGCTTTATATTTTATATTTGTTTCAGAACCTTTTTCAACTGCTTCTTTTGCTATTTGCTGGAGTTCCCAATCCAAAGAAGTCCAAACCTTTAACCCTTTTTCTTTTAAGAAATTCTCGCCGTATTTTGTTTCTAAATATTGTTTAACGTAAAGAGTAAAATGAGGCGCTTTTATTTCCACTAAATTCGGGGCAAAAATGATTTCCTGTTGTTTTAATTCTTCTGCCTGTTCTTTTGATATGTATCTCTGTTTTGCCATTCTGTTTAGAATATTATTTTTGTGGCTTATTAGTTTCTCTTTGTGCTTACCATAAGGAGAAAGATAACTCGGCGCCTGGATTAGAGAAGCCAGTATAGCCGCTTCTGGCAGGGAAATTTCTGAAACAGATTTCTTAAAATAGGTTTGGGTTGCGGCTTCCACCCCATAAGCGTTACTGCCAAACGGGACTTGATTCACATACCATTCCAAGATTTGGTCTTTTGAATATCTTCTTTCCAATTCTATTGTTAAAATAATTTCCCTTATTTTTCTCTCAATGGTTTTTTTTCTGGTTAAGAAAGTTGACCTGATAAGTTGTTGAGTGATAGTGGACCCGCCCTGTTTTGGTTTTCTTAATTTCAAGTCAACCATTATAGCGCGCATTGTCCCCTTAAAATCAATTCCAGGATGTTTGTAAAAATTTTTATCTTCCGCAACAATGATTGCCTGCTTCAGATGTTCCGGAACCGCGCTTAAAGGAATCAAGGTTCTTTTTTCTTCCCCGTATATTTTATACAAAAGAACCTCACCGGTTCTGTCATAAATTTTTGTTGATTGGGTAAATTGTTTTTCAGTGAATTTTTCTGGCCGTGGTAGGTCTTTGGCGTAATAGATAAACAAACCAAGGATAATAAACCCAAGCAATAAAATACACATTCCCGTGATTTTCCAAAACCCCTTTACTAACCCAATCCCTGCACGCAGGAGCGGGGCGGTAAGGGGTTGTCTATAAAGTTTTCTGCGAGCCATAAATCAATTATAGGTTATCAACGATAACTTATCAATGATTAGTAATCAAAAACCCCCGTTCGGGGGTTTTTGAGGTGAGTCTACAGTCCTGGAGTTTCTGATGGTGCCGCGGCTGGGGTTTCTTCTTCGTTATTTTCTTCTTCTTTATTCTCTTCTTCTTTAACTTCTCCTCCATCACCTTCGTTATCTCCTATGTCGTTGACAATAGGACTAATAATTTTTTCGTAAATCATAATTTTTAATTTTTTTACATCTATTCAATTGTTTTCGACCTTTTCCCACACCTATTGTGGATATGCGAATTTGTGAAACAAATTCGCCTTGTCGCCTTTGGCGACTAATCCACAATAGGTGTGGGATTTCCGTCCGATACAATCCCTATTATATTTTTCCAAACAGATTTGTCAACCCCATTGGCACCTAATTTTGGTTTTAGACCAAAATTAGGAATTTCTAATTTCTAATTTCTAATTTCTATTAAATTTTTAATTCTTTAATTTCTAAACATTGAAAATTGAATCATTGAAAATTTAATGAAAATTGAAAATTGAAAATTCCCATTTGAATTTGGCAATTGTTGCCAAATTCAAATGGGGAAGTTATCCACAGGTTGACATTTCTAAAATGTGCTATAATGAAAATGTAAAAAAAATATAAAACCCCACACCTAATAAGGACAAGGTGCCGAAGGCGATAAGCGCGAATTTAGTATATCCTGAAAAAGTAGGGGGAAACCCCACACCTATTCAGGATATGCGAATTTGTTTCACAAATTCGCTGTTCATCAAGCCTTTATGGCTTGATGGAATCCTGAATAGGTGTGGGGAAAGGTCGGCGATTAGATTACAATTTTATCTAACATCTAATTAAATATGTTACAATTATTTACTAAAAAACATAAAGGTTTCACATTGATTGAATTACTGGTAGTTATTTCCATTATCGGCATCCTATCCTCCATTGTCGTAGTTTCAATGGGTTCAGCAAAGGGAAAAGCGAGAGACGCGAGAAGGCAATCTGATATGAGACAGATAGGCACTGCTTGCGAGTTGTTTTATACCGACGGCAGCGTATATCCGACATCCGAAACTTATGGCGGACTGTCCATCGGCGATTATATGAGCTCGCTTCCTGTCCCTCAATCAGGCGATACTTATACATGGGAAGACAACCTTACACCTTCGGTTCCTCAAAAATTTTGTATTTGGGTTTTAGCAGAAGACGATACAACTTATTTCGCGTCTTCGCATAAAGGAAGTAGAATGGATTTGATTGTCAGTCCTGCTACAAAAGGCACTGATTGCTGGGATTAAGAAAAATCAAGGAAATCGTAATAATCATTTCCCAAATCCCCGTTGTTTAGGCGGGGATTTTGATTGGGGGTTGCCCCACACCTAATAAGGACTGACTTCGTCAATTTTAGACGCCTTCGGCGTCTTGTCCTTATTAGGTGTGGGGTTGAGTTTTTGGGGGAATTAGTTTATTATGAGATATAATGGATTTATTTTTTTATTTTTTTATATTTTTATTTGGATTGTGTATTGGCAGTTTTTTGAATTGCGTAATTTATTTGCTTGAAAGTAAAGAGAGACCTGTTCGCGGCCAAACGCGGCGAACAGGCATCCTGGGACGTTCCTTTTGCCCTAATTGCGGCCATATTTTATCCTGGAAAGATTTAATTCCTGTCTTAAGTTTTTTAATTTTGAAAGCAAAGTGCCGCTATTGCCAGAAACCTATTTCTTTACAATATCCAATAGTAGAAATAGCAACAGGGTTGCTGTTTCTACTAATTTTCAATTTTCAATTTTCAATTTTCAATCAATTTTCAATTTTCAATTTTCAAAGCATCATAGCCTTCTTTTTTCTGCTATTGATTACTTGTTTCCTGATAATTATCTTTGTTTATGATTTCAAACATTATATTATTCCCGACAAGGTGATTTATCCTGCAATAGTTATCACCTTTTTTTATCATCTAACCAGCCATTGGGATTTGGGACTTGGCTGGCCATTAGTTATTGGGATTTGGGACTTCATATCGCCTGCGCTTCTCGCTTCAGGATTTTTTTTGTCTATTGTCCTTATCTCACGCGGAAAATGGATGGGCTTGGGCGATGTAGGGCTTGCTTTTTTAATGGGTCTTTTACTTGGATTTCCTAATATCTTAGTAGCACTCTTCCTTGCGTTCTCAATTGGTGCTATAATAGGAACAGGGCTGATAATTAAACACAAGAAGACCCTGAAAAGCGAAGTGCCGTTTGGGCCATTTTTAGTAATCGGCACGTTTATTGCAATGTTCTGGGGAGAAAAAATTGTAAATTGGTATCTAAATTTTGCCATATAAAAAATGTTAAAATATAAGGGATTTACTTTAATTGAGATTTTAGTAGTTATGGGCATTATTGTTTTTTTCACAGGTTTAGTTTTGGTAAATTACAAAACAGGCGGAAATAAGTTTGCATTGCAGAGGTCTGTTAATAAATTAGCGCAGGACATAAGAAGAGCGGAACAGATGGCGATGTCAATGAAAAAATTTTCTTGTTCATCAGGAGAATTAAGAGGATATGGAATAAAATTTGATAAAACTTTGACTACTTATAACTATAAAATTTGGGCAAAATGTAATTCTAGTAATGAAGAAACAACGATTGATGGAGCAATAGAAAAAGGAGTAAGTATAAGCGAGTTAAATTCAAAAAAAAGCGGAAGTCCGGATGCCTTCTATGATATTTTTTTTGTATTTTTTTATCCGCCTGATCCTAATGTAGATTTTGAAGACATAGATGGTAATAATATTGACGCAGATATTGTAGAAATAATTTTAGAAGTAAAAGATAGTTCTTTTCCTTCTATGTCTATAACCATTAATAAAGCCGGGCTAGTGGAGATAGAATAAAATTTTCAATGAAAATTAAAAAAATAAAAAAATCTAATAATATCGGTTTTACCTTACTTGAAGTGATGATTGCTATTTTTTTTCTCACTGTTGGTATAGGGGGTGCTTTTACGGTTATTCAAAGGACAGTTGGCTTGTCTTATATTAACGCTTCGCGATTAGTTGCTGCAAATTTGGCGCAGGAAGGGATTGAAATCGTGAGAAATATCAGGGATACTAATTGGATAGAGGGAGAGGATTGGGACAAAGGAATTGGTATTCAATATACAGGTACTCCATTAGATTCAGTATATTATGAAGTGCAATACAATGATAAAGAAGCGGACATAGTCGTTTGCGTAACGCCTTGCGACTATAACGATATGAGATTTTTGAATATTGACGAAGATAGTTTTTATAGTTACAAGGATTCAGGAATATATACCACAACAAAATTCAAGAGAAAAATCGCTATTTCAGATAAAGATAGCGACAAATTAAAAGTAACAGTAATAGTAGAATGGCAAGAGCGTGGAACAACTCATAATTTTACGGCTCAAGAATATTTGTATAATTGGAAATGAGCAAAAAGGAATGTGTTATCTAAACAAAATCGTCTTATTAAGAAAAAGGATTTTGAAAAAGTTTTTAAGGAAGGCAAAGGATATAGAAAGGATTTTTTATTTTTGAAGACAAATAAAAATGATTTGGATTTTACTAGATTTGGCTTTATAGTGAGTAAAAAAATTTCCAATAAAGCAGTGGCGCGGAATAAGATAAAAAGACAACTAAGAGAAATAGTCCGTAAGAAAATACCGGAAATAAAAAAAGGGATAGATGTTATTGTAATTGCAATGTCCGGGATAGAAATTCAAAGTTTTCAGGAGATAGAAAAAACAATAGATGAAATTTTTAATATTAAAAATAATTAAATTTTATCAGGGGTTTATTTCACCTTATTTGGGTAGCCATTGTCGGTTTTATCCGAGTTGTTCGGAATATTGTTATTTGGCAATTCAGAAATACGGACTTCTTAAAGGATTATTTTTAGGGACAAAAAGAATTCTTAAGTGCCATCCGTGGAATAAAGGAGGAATAGATACCCCTTAATTTTCAATTATCAATTTTCAATTATCAATCAATTATCAAATTCCAATTTTCAAACAAATTAATTAATTTTATTCATTGAAAATTGAATCATTGAAAATTCATTGAAAATTGGTTATTGAAAATTGAAAATTTTTGCATTGTGTTTGAGATTTTAATTTCTTTTTTTGATATTGTTTTATATAAGCCATTATTCAATGGTTTGATTTTATTGTACCAGTATTTGCCGGGTCAGGACTTTGGGATAGCCGTGATTGTCTTGACTGTTTCCATAAAAATAGTATTATATCCTTTAGGAGCAAAAAGCATTAAAATGCAAAAAGCATTGTCTGAACTTCAGCCAAAGATGAAAGAAATTCAGGAGAAATTTAAGCAGGATAAGGAAAAACAGGCAAAGGCGATGATGGAACTTTATCAAAAAGAAAAGATTAATCCCCTTTCCGGATGTTTGCCCTTATTAGTGCAACTGCCAATTTTAATTGCTCTTTATAGGGTATTTTGGAAAGGGCTGCAACCGGAACATATGGTTTATCTTTACAGTTTTGTTCCTTCCCCCGGAGTAATTAATTCTACTTTTTTGGGAATAATTGATTTAGCAGTGCCTTGTATTGCTTTAGCGTTTTTAGCAGGGATTCTTCAGTTTTTTCAGACCAAAATGATGATGCCGCACTTTTCCAAAAAGAGCGGCGGCGCAAAAAAGAAAGACCAGATGGGGCAATTTTCAGATATGATGCAAAAACAAATGCTTTACTTTTTTCCGGTTTTCACGGTTATGATCCTATGGACGCTCCCTTCTGCTATTGGATTATACTGGATTGTTTTTACTCTATTCGCTATCATCCAGCAGCATTTTACCTTGGGAACATCTAAACAAAATGATTAACAAAAAAGACTTAAAAACAATTGAAAAAATTACCAATGAGTTTTTTAAGAAAACCGGTTTTGAGATAGAGGTTGAAATAAAGCCGGGTCAGGACATAACTATTTTAATTGACTTAAAAATGGAAGAGCCACAGATTTTTATTGGAGAAGGCGGCAATACCTTGTCGGAGATTCAACGCTTATTAATAGCGATATTAAGAAGAAAAATTCCTAATATGTTTTACATTGATTTAGATATTCAGGACTATAAAAAGAAAAAAAACGAATACTTAAAGGATTTGGCTCAATCCATAGCAGATGATGTGGCGCTGTACAAAAAAGAAAAAATCCTTTCCCCGATGTCGGCTTACGAGAGAAGGATTATACATTTGGCATTAGAGGGAAGGCAAGATGTAATTTCAGAAAGCATTGGCGAGGGAATAGAAAGAAGAATAGTTATAAGGATACAGGAATAATCATCATTGATTCAATTTTTATGCCTTCTGGTTCTGGGTCGTAGACATAACTGCCTTTTATAGTTGGAACACAGTCGCCAGTTTTTGGTTTTTTGAAAAGCTGGCATTTTGCTGTTTCGTCTCCAAAACCTTCTTGCGTGTTAAGTAGGACTTCAAAATTTCCAGTGATTTTGAAAGATAGAATATTTTTATGCAATGGTTTTGTAGTGCCTTCAAAAAAATCAAATTCAAGATTTTCAAAGATTTCTGCCATAGTAGGCGTGAATGTTTTTTTGTTTCCTTTACAATCAATTGAATCATAAAAAGTTATATCTCCCGAGGTTTCTTCTTCTAAATTTAAGAGAGACAAAGAGGAAAGTTTATCTAATCCTATGGGATGGATATAGGAGAGACCTGGCGGTGAGACAGATAAATTTTCTATATCTAATTCTCCTAATGCAACGCCGCATTCGCCTCTGAATTCGTTTTCAGTAAATAAAATCGCGCCATATAAAAAATCCGTTTTATTATTGAATTTAATTGATTGCGTTTTGTTGTTCCAGTCGCCAAGATTGGATTCACTATTAGAAAGATATTTTGGCGGTTCTAAACAAGTATATTCACCGCTTGTATTTTCGCAAAAATCAATTTTTTTATAGAGATAAACACCAGATTTATTCCAAAAAAATAATAAAGATTTTGGAACAAAGTTAAAATTAGGTATTTGTTCTCCATTTTTAATTTCCATTATTTCCTCGTCTGTTGTTGCTTTGTAATTTTTATTTTTATAGATAAAAACCGATGTTAACTCATCAGGAGAATCTATAAATTCCATTGAGTCAGCGTCAAAATTTTTAATGTCTGAAAAATCTGTTGTTATATGTTTTTTCTTTTCTTCTGCATCTATAAGATAGATTCCGGTAACCGGCATTAATGGTTTCATTTTTCCAAAAATAGCAAGTTGAGGATTAATAGTAATTAAAATTAAATAAGTGAAAAGCAAAAGTAACAACCCCATAATCCCTCCGAGCATCCATGACCTTGCGTCGCTGATTGCCGCTGGGTTGCCAACAGACGACATCCAGCGAATCCCTCCAAAAAGCAAAACGGCAAAAGCCAAAATTCCTCCAATCATCACGGAAAAATTAAAAATGTATTTTATGTACCCTGGCAGTTCAGTCCCTTCAGCCGGCGCTTCCGCTCCCGGCACGTTCGGATAATCAATTTCCAATCCCCTTTCCGCAAACGAAAAACCACTGCACGCACAAATCACCAGAACCGCAAAAAGAGATATTAATATGAGTTTTTGGTTATTCATATTTTTGCTGCCCCGTCCTTTGTCATTGCGAGGACCGCCACCATTGTCATTGCGAGAAGCGAACGAAGTGAGCGACGAAGCAATCTCTATTCCCTATTTAGATTGCTTCGGCTTCGCCTCGCAATGACAGGAGGGGGACGCTCGCAATGACAGATGGGACGCTCGCGATGTAGATGTCCGACATCTACACTTCTATTTCAGAATGGTGTGGGAATAATAATTATTGATTCAACTCTTTTTGGATCAAAGCCAGGAAACGCCCAACTACTATATATGCTGTCGTTTTTTATACTATGGTAGCAGTTATCTGGTCCTTCGGGTTTTAAGAAAAGTTGGCAGTCATTGCCCTTAAAATGTTGCCCTGTGTTAAGCACAACTGCATAACTTCCATTGATATCAAAAGATAAAATATTTCTATGTAATGATGAATCTATTTTTGGTCCAGGGGATTCTCCAGTGGGTTCAACCCTAAGGCAACAATCACTAGTGTAAGAGGGAGAATAATTGCACAAAGAACAACAAGGGAAATTAGGAGGACAATCACAAGGAGTATTAGGACAACCTTTATTTGTTCCAAGATTTTTTAAAATCATTGCACCTTGATGACCCGTGAGGTCAATTTTTTTTCCATTTCCTGAACAATTAAGTCCGTCCCAGAAAACAACATCATCATAGGTTTCGCCCCAGATATTTATAAGAGCCAAAGAAGAGAGCGTATTATTTCCTATTCCATTTTCAGGAATATAATAGCCGCACCAGTCTGGCCATTCTGTGCTACATATATCTCTGGATAAATCTGGTATACTTAAATGGAAAGCATAACCGCATTTACCTCTATGTTTATCATTAGTGAATAAAACAGCGCCGTATGTATTTTCCGGATTAAATTTTAAGGAATCTGCCCTGTTCTCCCATTTTCCGAGTTTTTCAACGCTTCCAGAAAGGTATTTTGGTGGCGTGGCGCAGAGATATTCGCTGGTGTCAGGGTTATCTAAGTCGCTTTCGCAATAATCTGTTCCCTCATAGAGATAGACGCCCTGCTTATTTCTAAGAAAATAAATTGATTTTGGCGCAAAATCCTTATCCTCGTCAAAACTAATACTACCGTCCTTATTTTTAATTCTTTCTATCTCCGTGAAAAAATCGGCTTTGTAATTTTCATTTTTGAAAATAAAAACCGAAGTTAATTCATCAGGAGAACTGATAAAAAACATAGAGTTTGCTTGAAATTTATCAGTATCAATACTACCAGCATCTGTGACGAAATGTTGTTTTTGTTCTCCTTGTTTTTCCCCGACACAAGGAAGTTCACAAATATCTTGTTCACATAAACAAATTCCGGCAACCGGATCCAGAGGCTCCATTTTTTGGATAAACGCTAAATCAGGATTGATAGTGGTTAAAATTAGATAAGAACCGAGCAAAAGCACTAATCCCATTATCCCGCCGAGCATCCATGACCTTGCGTCGCTGATTGCCGCTGGATTACCAACAGAAGCCATCCAGCGAATTCCCCCAAAAAGCAAAACGGCAAAAGCCAAAATTCCTCCAATCATCACGGAAAAATTAAAAATGTATTTTATGTACCCTGGCAGTTCAGTCCCTTCAGCCGGCGCTTCCGCTCCCGGCGCGTTCGGATAATCAATTTCCAATCCCCTTTCCGCAAAAGTAAAACCGCTGCACGCGCAAATCGTGAAAACAGCAAAAAGAGATATTAAAATAATTTTCTGGTTAGATTTGTAATTCATATTTCATTTCAATAATAATTTCCATAAAGGAAGGTATTTAATATTTTTACCTTTGAATTTTTCTATTTTTTCATTGTCCCAAGTAATAATTTCTAAGGTCTTACAGTTTAATTCTTTACTCGCCTCAATCAATGCCATTAATTCCCGTTTTTCTACTTCCGGATTATCTATTTGATAACATACCTGAATTAATTTCTCAATTTTTAATCCTTTCCTTAATATAAAGTCAACTTCTTTTCCGTTTCTCGTTTTATAATAAAAAACATCTTTATTGGATGTGTATCCCTTTCTTAAAATTTCAACAAAAACCAAATTTTCCATTAGTTTGCCAAGATTTTGAGAAAACTGAAACGCTTTTGCCAAAATAAAACCATTATCAATAAGGTAAACCTTTTTTGGCGTTCTAATCTGTTCTTTTGTCTTGAAAGAAAACCTATTCAAAAGAAAAATCAAATATGCCTCTTCAAGATATTTTAAGTAATTTTGAACAGTATTTGTGCTTCTGAAATCCAAAGCATTTTTTAATTTTGTAAAACTGAATTCAGATGAAAAATTAGAAATCAAATAAATAGAAAGGTCATAAATTTTTTGCGAAAATCTAATTCTATATCTTTTGACTACATCTTTAAATAAAATTGCGTCAAAAAGGGTAGCTAAATAATCTTTGGCTTCTAATTTTTTAACCACAACTTCCGGAAAACCGCCTTTTTTGAGATATTCATCCAAATAATTCAAAATTTTGCCTTTTATTTCCGGCAGTCCGGTATATTCTTTTTTTATTTTGAAACCTTTTGCTATTAAAAATTCCTTAAAACTAAAAGGAAAAATTTCTATTGGAATATATCTTCCGGTTAAAGCGGTTCCCAATTCTTTACTCAAAAGATTGGCATTAGAGCCAGTCAAAATTAAATTATACCCTCTTCTTTGAAGTTTATTGACAAAGAGTTCCCAATTTTCTAAATTTTGAATTTCGTCAAATAAAATAAACTTGGCATCAGGATAAACTTCAAAAATTACTTCTAAAATCTCATCGTAATTTTTCTTTTTCACTAAGTTTTCATCATCAAAATTCAAATAAGCAAATTCCTTATCTCTTAAAAGTAAAAAAGAAAACACGGATTTTCCTACTCTTCTTGAACCTGTAATAACTTTTATTAAATCAGTATCTAAATTTCTTTTAGCAAAATCAAGTTTTTCTCGTAATACATATGTCTTTGAAACAAACTTTTCTTTTTCTAATTTATGTTGTAAAACAATGTTTTTTATCATATTTCTGCTTGCTACTGAACAAAAATTCCATTTTTTGTTCACTACATCTATCTTACTGCACAAAATCGCTAATGTCAATGTGTAGATGTCGGACATCTACACATTCATTTATTCTCCCTCGCAGCAAAACCAATTATCCATATAAAATTCTCTTGCGTCTAAGCAATCATTGCTATTTGGACCTTGTTTGCATTTTGGTAAAACATTATTTCTTATAGCATCTTTGAGCGGGGACACGGAATCATCGGGAAGATAATAAGGATAACAATGGGGATAATCAGTTATTTGGTCCTCAAAAAAGCCCAAAATAACCAGGTCGCCTAATACTATTTTATCTAAGGCAATCCTACAACTTAATGTTCTCATTTTTACCTTGCCTTCCTGTATAGGAAACCCATAACCAGTAAGGCATTGCTCTAATTTTGAGCGCGAATTAAGAAGTTTATTTGTAATTTTCCATCTGTTTGGGTCATTTGGTAATAAATTTTTTACTTCAATCAATTTTATAAATTTTTTACAAGGACATATCATAGTGTTGTAATTTGTTTCCACATTTGTATAATTATTTGTAATATTTATGGAATGAGTTGTAATCTGAGCGAAAATAGAATTAATTTTTGAAATTTCTCTACAAGGGTGATTAACGCTATTGCAATCGCCACAACTAAGAGAGTAGTTTATATCGCAATTTTCTCCATTTTCATCGCAGTCGCAGTCACCAGAAGGATTACAACTACAAGAACAAGAGCAGGGCACTGCTGGACAATTATCTACGCAGCCATGATTATTGTCTTTGCTGGTGAAAAAGAGCAAACACCATGCTTCATCTATTTCTGCTTCTGCTTCATCTCTCATTGATAGAGTTTTATCTTTTATTGTGATTCCTTTATTATAAATTTTATCAAGTTCAATGATTAGTTTTTCAGCAAATAATTCTGTTTCGTCAGTTGTCTCGCCAATCGGAATTTTGCCTTTTTCAATTTTTTCTTGAGTAAATTTATTTTCCTTAAACGGGTCCACCACGCATTTTTCTTTTTGTCCCCAAGCAAAAATTTCCCTGTTTGTATTATAGAACAAGGTTGCGGATAAAGAAAGTAAAATTATCAGGAAAAACCAAATTATTTTATTACCATTCATATTTTTTATTCAACAAGATAATGAATTATTGGCTTCCACAACAACATTTCAAGGACTTAGTGCAGCAACAGTGAATTTTAGGAGAAATTTTTCCGACTACATTCCATTGATCGTTACAATTATTATTATCTGTCCATTCTAATATGTACGCATAGTCTATTCCTGTCACAGGATCATTGTACGCGCATCGCATTGATATTTGTTCGATACTTTCGCAATAGTTGTTGCAGCTTGTTTCAGGCAGACTGCACCAATAAGCAGGATTATTTATGCAATTTGACCAGGTTGCAGGCTGTTGCGTTCGGCATTGTGGATGATTTAATACGCATCGGACTTCATCCTCACAACCAGGAGGGCAGCAGCAATCACGGGTTTGGTTCATTTCATCGGGAGCGCAATTTCCTTCACCGCAGTCATCATCTCTCCACGGAGTACATTCGCAATCACAAGGCGCGCCTTCTTTGCAGTACGCGCTATTTTCACAGCATTCAGCGCAATCTGTGGCTTCCGGAAGTTTATATTCGTCGGGACAGACTTTTTCATCGTCAAGACAACAATACCCTGATAGATCTTCTACACAAAGTTGTTGTTCAGAAGGTATAAGTTTTCCAGAGAGATAAAAACTGGCTGGTTCGCCGTCAAGATTGTAGATATCGCATAATTGTCCTGGCTGCCCCTGTCCGATTCCTTTATTTAATTCATATTCAATACATATTTCAGGATTTATTTGGTCAAACGTTTTACAATTAAATTCTCTGCAATATCTTGATATATTAAAACTATAAAATTCATTTTTATCTATTTTTTTGAATAATTTTTTATTCATATATTCAGCCAAGATGAGCGGTTCTTCGTAAACATATTTGATTAAACTTTCTGCCTCGTTTAGATAACTTAAATCTGTTTTCAATTCGTTGTTTAATGTGTTTAATCTGTTCAGCGCTTCGTTATACGGTAAAAAAGTTGGAGTAACAAGCGGATCCATTAAGGGATCGTAAAAATACAAATGTCCTTGATCAAATAAATCATAATTTGCGCCATAAATAAACGACCAAATTTCATCTCTTTTTTCGTTTAATTCTTTCATAATATCTGGTATAATGATATTTCTTAATTCCTCCATCTCGCTTCTAAGAGGACAGGGATCGTCAGAACAATTACAATTGCAGCTTGAATTTCCACAACCGCTACAACCTGAGCAATTTTTATCACAATGGTCGCAGTCGCATTGATTAGCGTAATTTGTCAAATCTTGAGATTTGCTTTCTATATCTACAGCTAAAATTTTTAATTCTTTAGATAGATTCTTTAATTTTTCGCTTTTTATTTTAATTGCGGTTAAGAGTTTTTTTATACAATCCAATCTATCGTGATTTTTCATTTTATCTACTATGTCTGGAGTGCTCAAATCTATATCAATCATATCGCCACTTGGATTTGCGTCTTTAATGTCATAATGATAACAATCAATGTTTTTAGCCAAAACATTTTCAATCAAAAGGCCGACAGGGATTTCTTGGTAATATGTTATTTCTGTTTCCGGAGGTGTATGTTCCGGTGGTTCAGAAGGTTCAAATAAAGTTAGGTCTGGCAGTTTTAAGATAGCCAGTTCAGGATTTATAGTGGTAAAGATTAAATAAGAACAGAATAAGAGAATCAATCCCATAATTCCCGCTTTCATCCAGGACATAGCGTTGCTTATTACTTCCGGAGAACCAACAGAAGCGAGCCAGCGGATTCCTCCAAATAGCAAAACAGCAAAAGCCATAATCACGCCAAGTATTAAGGCAAAGTTAAAAATGTATTTTATATACCCGGGCAGTTTAGTTTCTATGCCTGGTGTTTTCGCTCCCGGCACATCCGGATAATCAATTTCCAAACCCGGAATAAAACCGTCACCATCGTCACTATCACCGCAGACAGAATCAGGTACGCATTTAATAGTCCCCTCTGGATACCCGCTGCTACATTCTCCTGAACATCCTTCTGGCTCGCATATTTCAGTTCGTTCTTTAGCGGAGTCACACACATATTGATCACTACAACCATAGTTTTTCCATTTACAAGGGGTTGGCTGTGTCGGAGCTTCACCCTCGCAAATAGAATGAGATGGCATCAGAGGGTAGTTGTCTCGGCTGTCAGGATCTATGACATAAGGAGTATCGCCTATGTCATCTCCGTCTGCGTCCACTCCTGTGTAATCGCTCCAGCAGTTTCCCTCGGCGGAGTTGTCCCAATAGTGTTCATTGGCATAATGCTCCGATGTTATTCCATCCGATGCTTGATAAGTGTTATCTGCTATAATGTTATGGTAGATCTTAAAAAGCCCAGAATTATGCAGGAAAATCCCATTTTCATTTTCCTTTATAGTATTACGAATTATTTCATTTTCATATGAATGGAAGTCGGATTTGAGTCCATAAAAGCTATTTGATATAACATTATTGATTATTTCATTACCTCCACTACTATGCATCAAATGGATACCGCTACCAGGGTTCGAGTCTAGAGTGTTATTAAGTATTTGATTGTAATTTGCGGTCAGTATGTGAATACCCTCACTATTTGAATTCAAAATATTATTTTCTATCCGATTGTGATGGCAACTGCTTATGAGGATACCATAACCACATGACTTCACAATATTGTTGGTCACCTCGTTAGAATTAGACTGAGATATTATCTTGATGCCCGCTTCGAGACCCGTCACGATGCTTAACTCTACGATGTTATCTTCTATCACATTATTAATAGCTTGTACTAAATAAATTCCATCACCCCCGTCGTTCTTCACCGTGAATCCACTGATGGTCACTCCTGTTAATGGAGTAAATGACTCACCAACTAAGGAGATACACTTACCACTCCCGCCGCCGTCAATAATCGTTGTTTCACTATTCTCCCCTTTAAGCGTCAGAGACTTCGAGATTTCCACATTCTCGTTATAAGTCCCCGCCTTAACGCAGATTACATCATTATCGCTTGCCGCATCCACCGCAGCCTGAATCGTTGAATAATCCGTCGGTACGGTTATGTCGCAGTCCGCGCGCGCAACCAAAGGGAAAAACAAGATAGTTCCGGATAAAATAATCCCCAAGCAAATTATTAAAATTATTTTTTTCATTTTGTTGTTGAAATAATCGTGAGATAATGAGATTGCTTCGTCGCTTCGCTCCTCGCAATGACAAAGGAGGAGTGAGATTGCTTCGCTTCGCTCGCAATGACAATATGGTCGCTCGCAATGATAATAGGACTATCCTTTTTGTCATTGCGAGGAGCGAGGGCGAAGCCCGAGCGACGAAGCAATCCCGTATTCCTCTGCTAAATCTTTGAATTCAGGATTCATACTCTTGATTAAATCTATTTTCTTTTGTCTGGAACCTCCTTTGATTTGTTTTTCTCTACTAATAGCATCTATAACGTTATTATAAATTTCATAATATACCAACTTTTTGATATTATATTTTTCCGTAAACCCTTTAATCAGTTTATTTTTGTGTTCATATATTCTTTTTTCTAAATTACTAGTGATACCTGTATATAAAACTGTGTTTATTTTATTGGTCATAATATAGATGTAATATTGTTTGTTTTGCATTTTATGAGATTGCTTCGCTCCCTGCGGTCGCTCGCAATGACAAATGGGACGCTCGCAATGACAATTATGTGGCGATGTCCGACATCTACACTGCTATTCTTTCATTTCCAAAATAACGAAAATGGTCCAGAAAGGTAGGGCGCCAAGAAATGGGATTAGTTCTCCAAAAGCAGATAAGCCAAATCTTAATCCTTTTTTAGAGCCTTTTTTAACTCCTTTTTTTAACGCTTTTGCTTTTTTTTCTACCATTTTTCTATGTTCAGCTTTTTTCCCAGCTACTTCTTCTCTTGCTTCTTTGTAGGTTTTTTCCCCTTGAGAACGCGTGAGCGACCAAAATCCAAAAAAGAGAATGCCTATGCCGTCCGGAATAAAGGAAAGAACCTCGCCAATTCCAAAAACCAGGTCCAAGATTAAGCAAACAATGCCTATTAAATCCAATAGACCTGCCAAAAAAAGCATTAAAATACCTTCGGGACTTAACAAAGACATAATTAAATTTTTTCTTTTGCTTGTTTTATTTTCAGCACTTCTTCCGGCGCAGTGGTAATAATTTGTTCTTCCGCGTAAGACGCGGTTACTCTAAGAGCCACATGTTTCATTCCCGCAAAAAATAATCCCTCGCCCACTGCTGATTCCAAAAGCATATATTTTTCTTCCTCAGTTAAATTAAAAGTTTTTTTCACTACATCAATAGTAGCAGGGCTTTGTTTCATTAAAAATTGTAATGAGGAATTAGTAATAATTGGTTGGCCATAAGATGATTTCATAAAATCAGACACATCTTGAGTAATAGTGGTTACCCCTAACCAATATTTTCTGGCTCTTTTACAAATACCGTACAAGAACGAAGAGCCGTCTTCTGATTGCATTATCCACCATGCCTCGTCCACCACTAATATTCTTTTTTTAAGTTTGGCTCGGATAGTATTCCAGATGTATCTCATAATTATAAACATTGCCATTGGCCGCAATTCTTCTTCCATATCTCTTATTCCAAAAACCACTAATTTGTTATCCATAGAAACATTAGAGGGCTGGTTAAAAAATTGAGCGTAGGTTCCTTTAGTAAATTTATTCAGCCGCTTACATAGTGATTCTGTCCCTTCCATTGTTTCCAACACTGCTTCCAAATCCTGCATTAAAGGAAGGTTTTTATTCCATTGTTTAGGATTTGTTTTTATAGTAATATCTTTTGACGCGTATGTTTCAGCCAATGCCCTATCTATAATAGCGTCTTCTTCCGGCAATAAACCGCCAAGCATTATCCGTAGCAAGCCAACTAAATTTATAATATTAGAGCGAAGAATATCTTCGGGTTTTTCGTCCTCTCGCGGTAGCGGAAGGTCAAAAGGATTAATATGATGGGGTGAAGATAAAGAGAAATTGAAAAATGAACCGCCAACACTGTTAGATAAAAATTTATATTCGTTTTCAGGGTCAATAATTATACAATCTACTCCTAACATAAGTGAACGCAAAGTTTCTAACTTCACTAAAAAACTTTTACCAGCTCCGGATTTAGCGAAAATTACAAAGTTTCCATTTTCAAGAGAAAATCTGTCAAACAAAACCAAAGAATTATTATGTTGATTTATTCCATATAAAATTCCTTCGTTTGAGGACAAATCAAAAGAAATAAAAGGGAAAATACTGGACAATGGTTCCGTGTTCATACTATTATGAACACCTATTTGATCTAATCCATAAGGCGAAGTGGAAACAAATCCTTGTTTTTGCTGGTAGAGAGAAGGTTTTATGTAAATTAAGCGGGATTCTAATATAGAACGTAATTCTGTTTCAGTGTTTTTTAATTCTTTTTCATCATTTCCATAGATAGTAAGATAAAGCCCGAACTTAAACATTCTTTCTTGCGCGGCTTGCAGACGGTCTCTTAAGTTTTCAATATCTTTGTACGCGGTTTCCAAAGTTGGGTCCCGAATTAATCCTTTTTCTTCTCTGTCCATAAGTTCTACCTGGACTTCAGTTACCCGTTTTCTTAATTGTTTCAAAACCATTCCGCTGGCAATAGGGTGTATAAAAAATGATACGTCCATAGGCACATCTAAGTTTATAATTGGAGATAACCAGCCAGTACTTAGATATCTGGGATAAGAAAAAATAAAAAATGATTTGGCAAACCGTTCGCCTATTTTTAGATAACCTTGATTTATCTCAACAGAAGCAGGCGCAATAATGTCTGTTATTTGTAATATCTCTTTTTCAAAAAGTTTTTCCGGTATTTTTGATTTTTTTTTGAAAAATGGTAGTTTCATATTATTTAGTAAATTCCGGCGGTATTTCCGGATAATAGCCAACCTCTGCGCGTTGAGGATGGTGCAAAGACCAGAATAATTCAATAATTTCAGAAGTGTTTAACGGAACTGCTTTTAGTCCGGTTCTTCTTAAACCCGAAATAACAAATTCCATTCTTTGTCTGAGTTGGGACTTGCACCTTTTGAATTTTTCTTCAGTCAAACGCGGAATTTTTGGCGGTTTGAAAACCCCTGCTTTTTTTTCTGTCTTTTGTGTTTCAAAAAGAGTAAAAGGAACCACAATAAAAAATGATTTGCTCATAATGGTTCCCGTTTCCACTAAACTTTCTATAAATTCTCTGTATCCTGTTGTTTGAATTTTTAATAATTCATTTTCTTGTTTTTCCTCTATTTTTTTTAATTTATCAAGATAGCCGGTAATATTCAGCCGTCTGGATTGAACCACAATTTGCGTTGTGAAATCTAAAGAATTCAAGAAATTTTGGAACTGATAAATAATCGCGGATTGTTCATCGTCTGATTTTAGGGCAAAATTCAGGGAAGAAACCATTAACACGCCTCTAAGAGTTTTATTTTTGAGGATGATAATCCCTTCTCTGATTTGGTCAATTTCTAAAAATTGTTGCGTAGCGGATTTCATATTTTAACTAGGTTCTTGTTTCAATTTTGGCGGATAAATCTTTTAGTTTGCTTCCGGTAATTTTTGGCAAAGGAGCAATCTCTTTTTCTTCTTCTTTTGGTTTTTCTTTTTTTATTATTTTTGGAGAAAGAGTTTTTCTTTTCCAAATATATAGTTTTGGAGAAGAAAAAAACATAAAAAAGTTTTTTACAATAACAAGCAAAGAACGGCCTTCCATTTTAACAAAAGCAAAAGCAGCGGCTCCTCCCATTAGAATAATAGCGATAACTACAAAAAGAGAAAAGGGCATCATAAAATAAATCGCAAACAAAATCGCTCCGGCACCGCCTAAATATAAAAATTGCTTAAAAGTTAACGGACCTATAATTTTCGCTTCTCTTTCAATAAATTTTGGAACAACAAACCGCATATTGTTTAATTCTACCACAGAATAGAAAATAAATAAATACACCGCATCGCGGCGACAAGGATATTTTTGTGTTTTTTCGCAATCAGTGTATAATAAAATAATAATTTTTAATTTCCAATTTTGTAAATAAAATTTCATTCCAGAATCTAACGCAACATATTTGGCACAAAACGCCAAGATATATATAATAAGTGGTTGACTACTATTTTAATATAGGTTAAAATGTTAATATGAGTAAAAATAATCAGCATTCAACAAAAAATTTAATAAAAAGAGATATATTTAATCAAATTATTGATCATCTCAAAGAAAAAGAAATGACAGTTATTATCGGGCCGCGCCAAGTAGGAAAAACCACCCTGTTAGGGCAAATCAAAGATCATTTAATTAAACAGAATCAAATCAATCCCAATTCATTATTCTATTTTAATCTGGACTTAACTAAAGATTTGTCTCTATTTAGCGAGCAAGAAAATATCATAAATTTCATTAAAAACAGAAAAAAGGATAATGAGATAATATATCTATTTATTGATGAAGTTCAGCGAATTGAAAACGCGGGGATTTTCCTGAAAGGAATTTACGACTTAGAATTGGGCGTGAAATTTATTTTAACTGGTTCTTCTTATTTAGAGATTAAATCAAAAATTCAAGAATCTCTTACTGGCAGAAAGAAAATTTTCAAATTGATGCCATTAACTTTGTCTGAATACGCAAATTACAAAAATTCATCAATTTTTAAGATTGTTAAAAAATCAAAAACAATTTTTGAATATGATTTTGTTGAGTGGGAAAAAATAATAAATGATTTTGCGGTTTTTGGCGGTTATCCGCGCGTGGCAATTGAGTCAAATATTGACAAAAAAGTTGAGTTGATTGAAGAACTATATAATAGTTATTTAGAAAAAGACATAATAAATTTTTTGAAAATTAAAAACGCAATTTCTTTTAATAAATTGGTTTCTTTGTTAGCGGCGCAAACTGGAAAATTATTAAATATTAATCAATTAGCAATGGATACAGCCGTAGAAGTTAAAACATTAAATCATTATTTGGATATTTTAGAAAATACCTTTATCATTAAATTTATCAAGCCGTTTTTTACTAATTTCAAAAAAGAATTAACAAAAATGCCTAAAATTTATTTTTTAGACAATGGCATTAGAAATTTTTCTCTTTCACGTTTTGAGAGTTTACGAGAAAGAGTTGATAAGGGAGAATTGTTTGAAAACTTAGTGGCAAGCGAATTATTAAAAACAATTAAAGTGCCGCATTCGCTTCTTTATTGGCGAAGTTTGCAAAAAGCCGAAGTGGATTTCGTTGTTAGGAAGGGAGATGGCGAAATTATTCCGATAGAGGTTAAAGCGCAGAAAATGGACAAGATAATTATTAGTAGAAGTTATCGGTCTTTTTTGTCTAAGTATAATCCGCAAAAGGCGTTATTAGTCAATTATAATATTAAGAAGAAAGGGAAAATAGGAAAAACAAATTTAATTATTTTAACAATAGCAGACATTAAAAATGCTATTTTTCCGGAATAGTACGAATATGAAAAAAATTATTCTTTTTTTTGTAATCTTGGCTGTGGGCGTGGGGATCGCTGGTTTTTGGTATTACCAGCAAAATTTTTATTCAAAAGAAAGCCTCAAGTTGGAAATTTTAAGCCAAGAAAACGCGGATTTGCTGGAAGAGATTGAATATATTGTGAAATATAAAAATAATGGAAATATCAGAGTAGAAGAACCGGAGCTTATTTTTGAATATCCCGAGTATTCTATTGTAAGCGATGAAAAACCGTTAAGGCAAAATTTTGGCGTTGAAGATTTGGGCGAAGCAATTTATCCCGGAGAAGAACGAACTTTCAAATTTAAGGCGCGGCTATTAGGTAAAGAAGGTGAAGCAAAAATAGCCAAAGCCTGGCTTAATTACAGGCCTAAAAATCTGAAAGCAAAATATGAATCCGCAACAACATTTACTACTATAATCAATAAAGTTCCTTTGACTTTTGAATTTGACATACCTTCAAAGATTGAATCAGAAAAGGAAATTAAATTTCGCATCAATTATTTTTCTATTGCTGAATATCCTTTATCTGACCTTAGAGTAAAAATCCTTTACCCTGATAATTTTGAATTTATCCAAAGCGAGCCCAAAGCAATGGAAAAAACCGAGTGGGATATTAATGTTCTTAATAAGGCAGGCGGAGGAAGAATTGAAATTACTGGCAAACTTTTTGGCGAAATAGGAGAACAAAAAATTTTCCAAGCTGAATTGGGCACATGGAGAAAAGGGGAATTTATTTTATTAAAACAAGCATTTCAGGGAGTAGAAATCATAAAACCCTCTTTATTTATGTCCCAGCAAATCAATGGAAATCCTGAATATGTTGCCAATCCGGGCGACCAATTACATTATGAAATTTTCTTCAAAAATGTCGGAGAGCAGGCATTAACAAATCTATTTTTAGTATCAAAATTAGAAGGAAGACCTTTTGATTTCACAAGCATAAAAGCGACTAACGGCAGTTTTGAACCGGGAGACAACTCTATTGTTTTTGATTGGCAAAAAATTCCGGAACTTCAATTTTTAGACGCGCAAAAAGAAGGAAAAATAGAATTTTGGATTAAATTAAAAGACGAGTGGGAAATAAGAAATTTAGAAGACAAAAATCCTGTGCTCAAGAATAAAATTTATTTAAGCCAATGGCAGGAATTTACAACCAAAGTGAACACAAAATTAGCGATTGAGCAGAAAGCGTATTTTGAAGAAGAATCAGCGGCAGATACTTACACTGTTATGTGGCAGGTGAAAAATTATTATAATCCAGTAGAAAATGTGAAAGTAAAAGCAATACTGCCGTTAAATGTAAATCTTACTGGCAAAATTTTTCCTGAAGAGCAAATAGAAAAATTTGCTTTTGACTCTGAATCCAGAGAGATTGTCTGGGAAATAGGAAATATGGAAATGGGTCAGGGAATTTTAGATACTTTAATTTCGCCAAATATTGCTTTTCAGATAGAACTCTTTCCTGTTGATGAATTACAGGAAGGAGAACCGATTGAAATAATCAGGGAAGCCAGAATAACTGGGGATGATACCTGGACAGAACAAATTGTGTTTGGTATTAGCCCGAGCATAGACACCGGGGAATAATTTTCAATGTTACGACATTGTCATTGCGAGGAGCGAAGCGACGAAGCAATCTCGTTTAGATTGCTTCGCTATCGCTCGCAATGACAATATTGGTTGGTATGTTATGGTTTCAATAAATCAAATTATATCTTTATGTAAGCGGAGGGGGTTTATTTTTCCGTCATCGGAAATCTACGGCGGTTTTGGAAGCGGTTATGATTTTGGGCCGCTTGGCGTTGAAATGAAAAATAATATCAAGCGTGCCTGGTGTGACGAGATGACAAAAAAACAGAATTTACCAGTTGGCGAAATTGTTGGATTGGACGCCGGCATTTTAATGTCGCCAAAGATATGGCAGGCGTCAGGGCATCTTACAGCGGGATTTGCAGATGAACTTGTGGAATGTAAAAAATGCCATAAGCGGTTTAAGATGGACGAATTAGATTCTTCGCCTACGGCTCAGAATGACAATGGGTTGAAATGTCCGGATTGCGACGGCGAATTGACAAAACCGAAAAAATTTAATCTAATGATGAAAACATTTGTTGGTCCGGTGGAAGATGAAAGTTCCACCACATATTTAAGGCCTGAAACCTGTCAAGGAATTTATGTTAATTTTTTGAATGTTATGGAAACAATGCGGCTCAAAATTCCTTTTGGCATTGCACAAATAGGCAAAGCGTTCAGAAACGAGATAACTCCCAAAGATTTTATTTTTCGCACACGCGAATTTGAGCAAATGGAAATGCAATGGTTCTGCGAGCCATCAAAAGCCAATGAGTGGTTTGAGTATTGGAAAGAACAGCGATTGAATTGGTACGCTGATTTAGGGCTTAAAAAAGAAAATATCAGGACTATTGAAGTGCCGAAGCAAGACAGAGCGCATTACGCTCAAAGGCAAATAGATATTGAATACAAGTTTCCGTTTGGATGGAAAGAGATTGAAGGAATCCATAATCGCGGCGATTATGATTTGTCCAACCATAGCAAACATAGCGGCAAGGAATTAAATTATCTTGATGAGCAATCCGGCAAAAAATATATTCCTCATATTATTGAAACATCAGTGGGCGTGGAAAGAATTTTATTTGCTTTTTTATGCGACGCTTATACCGAGATAAAAGGCGCGCGAACCAAAACTACCCAAGCGGTAAAAGAAACCGAAATGGTCTTAAAGTTAGATAAACAACTGGCGCCGATTAAAGCGGCAGTTCTACCATTGGTTAAAAATAAACCGGAATTAGTTAAAAAAGCAAAACAGATCTATCAATTATTAAAGCCGCGACTTGCCTGCCAATATGACGAAACCGGCTCTATCGGCAGACGTTACCGCAGGCAGGACGAAATCGGTACAATTACGGCAATTACTATTGACTTTGATACTTTGAAAGATAACACGGTAACAACCCGGGACCGCGACACAATGAAACAAAAACGAGTAAAAATTAACGACCTCAGGGAAGTGATTGGGGTCTAACCCCAATCACTTCCCTGTATTTGCTTATGAAAAAACTTTTAGCGCAACACTCTTTGCTTTTGGAAAAACTCCATCAAATCGCGCGAAAAAACGATTGTTATTTAATTGCGCGGATACAGGAACAAAAGACAAAATTTGTAAATGTTCTGGATGATAAAATTGAAATGGTGAGAAAAGACCGAATTAAAGGAATAGGAATGCGGGTTTTTACTAAAAGCGGACACAATGCTTTTAGTTCAACAGACAATATCTATGATGAAAAAGAAATTATCAATCTTTTGAAACAAACCATTTCTGCGGCAAAAAGCGCGCAAAAATCAAAATTTGCCAAAAATCAAGAAATTTTTAAATTAAAAACAATTAAAGATTTTGTCGTCCCAAAAACAAAATACGCTTTTGAGGATATCAAATTAACAAAAATTAAAAAAATATTGGTTGATATAAATAAAAAAGCAAAAAAGATGCTGCCTGTGAAAGCAAATAGTTCATTTAATATAACAGAGGAAATATGGAGGATAACACGGTCTGATGGAACAGATATAAGTTTCAAAATCCCGCGCAGCGTTCTGTCCTGCATTTTAACTTACAAAGAAAATGCACAAACCATTCAAAGAAGCGCAGGGATTGGAGGTAAAAGCTATGAGATATTATTAGATAAAAATCTGTTAAAAAAATTAGAGAAAGGGATTAAGGCATTATCCATTGAAATGCCTAAATCAATTAAAGCGCCTGTGTATAAATCCGGAAGTTATGATTTATTATTGGATGTAGATTTAGCAGGCGTCCTAGTCCACGAAGCATTTGGCCATTGTGCTGAATCCGACTATGCTTACATGAGTTCTATTTTAAGTAAAAATAAAAAATTACTAAAAGGCAAAAAAGTAGCTAGTTCTGTGGTCTCTATTTATGATTTTGCTAACGAAAATGAACGGGGCTTTTATCCTTATGATTCCCAAGGTGTAAAAAGAAAGAAAATAACCATTGTGTCTCAAGGAATTTTGAAACAATCTATTTCTGATATTTATACTGCCAAAAAAATTGGAGCGCCTCTTACCGGCGGCTCAAAAGCGCAATTTTATAGTTCTATCCCCGTGCCGCGAATGAGTAATACGATTTTAGAAGTGGAAAATGTGATAAATGACAAATTATTTTTTAAAGATTCAGTTGATATTTCCGCGCAGGACCTCCAAAAATTTTTAGTTGAATTCGGTTTTTTCAAAAAAAGAAAAAAAATAATTTATTTGCAGGGAGATAGAGGAGGGCAAGTTAGCATTCTCAAAGGAACATTTATGCTCGGCGCGAATAATCTTTATGAAATAACTCGGAATTCGGTTAAGCTATTTAAACCATGTCCATTTAGCGGAACAACTTTAGATGCGTTAAAATCTATAAAATTTGCTTTAGGGAAAGTAACTACTGGAAGAATTGGCACTTGCGGTAAGGCAGAACAGCTTGCCCCAGTTTCTAACAGCGCAAATAAATTTGTTTTCATTGCCGCAAATAAAAATGTCAAAATCGGCGGCAATTAAATTATGTTTGCTCAAAAATTTCATAAAAAATTTGAAAACGCGAAAAAGAAAAAGATAATTTCAAATTATCGGATTTCTATTTCGCAAACAAAGAATTATAGAATAGGAATTATCAACGAAGAAATAGCAGGAGTGTATAATCCTATTACTCTTTCTTCGGAAATTTCCGGCGATTGCCTTGTTGAATGGAAAAATAAATTGATTAGCGCGGCAAACTTAAATAATGAGACCCTGCGCCATTTTGAAAAATTCTTACAAGACCTGAAATCTTTACAATATAAAGATACGGCTATGGCAAATTTTTTTCCTCCTCAAACATATCCTGATGTCAAATTATATGATGAAAAAGTGGTTGATATTATTGAAGGCAAAGAAAAAATTCTATTAGATCTTGTATTAAAATTAAAAAAATGGCAAAATAAAGTAAAGACAAAAGTAAAAGAAATCGGCGCTTTTGCTATGTGCGCGGAAAATGCGATTTTTACATCCAAGGGATTGTCTGAATCAGAAAAATCAACAGTTTGTGGTTATTATTCTTCTTATGAAGAAAAAATTACTTTGGAAGATAATTTGAGAAAAATTCCCGAGCAAGAGATAATCAATAAAAAAAGAATATTTATTGAACAATTTTATTCTCGTCTGGCAAAAAACCGTAAAATAAAGCCAAAAGATAAAAAAATGTCGGTTCTCCTGATGCCCTGGGTTTCCGAAGACATATTTTCCCATTTTATCATAAGTAATTTAGACGGTTCCGCGGTTCACAATAAACAAAGTTGTTTTTCTTCAACTGATTTCAAAAACAAAAAACAAATTTTAAGAAAGGATTTAAGTTTGAAATGCGACCCTACTATTGATTTTAACATCGGTTCTTACAAATTTTCAGGAGAAGGAGTTGCTAGTCAGATGACTGATTTTATAAAAAATGGCAGATTAGAAACACCAATTTTAGACCTAAAATACGCTAAACTGCTAAAAAGCAAGCCAACCGCGATTTTTAGCAGCCAATCCACACCTATATTAACGCCAAAACACGCTTTGCTAAAAATCACTTTTCAGGAATGCCTTAATATAATGGAACAAGGAATTATCGTTTTTAACATTTTGGGATTACATACTCAAAGTTCTGTTAGCGGTGATTACTCCCTGCCTTGTCCGCAGGCATTATATGTAAAAAATAGCAAGATTTTAGGCAGCACAAGAGCGATAATTACCGGCAATCTCTTTGATGACATAAACCAGACAAATTTTCAGTTAATAGATTTTGCCACGGAAAAATTCCCAGGGTTTTTAATAAAAACAAATGTAAGTTTTGAATCGATCTAAAAATTATGAACAATGAAAAAATTTTAGATATTTCTTGGGCAACAATCTTGAAAATTGTTGTTGCCGCATTTGGTATTTATTTTCTATATATGATTAGCGACTTTTTGGTCTGGCTTGCTTTTGCTTTTGTTATATCTATTCTGTTTGAGCCCGCGATTGAATGGTTAGGAAGAAGGAAAATACCTCGGCTTTTGTCTGTAATTTTTATTTATGTTTTAATTTTCAGTGCGTTCAGCACTGCCCTTTATTTGTCTCTGCCGTATCTTATTTCGGAAATTCAGTATTTTTCTGAAATTTTTCCGCAGCAATTTCCGGAATTTTTTGGAAAAATTTCTCCTTTTTTTGAAAAACTCGGCTTTGAAGCGTTTAATAGTTTAGACGCGCTTTTGGGAAAATTCCAGATAGATTTAGAAAAAATGACCGGCAATATCTTTAGCTCCTTTTTTGTTATTTTTGGCGGAATTTTTAGCACGCTTTTTACTATCACTATTTCTATTTTTCTTTCCATAGAAAGAAAATCTGTTGAAAAGGGCTTAACCCTTCTCTTTCCAAAAAAATATGAAGAATACTTGTTGTCAGCGTGGATAAGGTCGCAAAAAAAAGTTATTGGCTGGTTTTTACTGCGAATTATCGGAATGATATTCGTGGGAATAAGTTCTTATATCGCGCTTTTACTTTTAGACGTAGAATACCCAATTTCTTTGGGTGTGATTGCCGGTGTTTTTGATTTCCTTCCCATTATTGGACCATTTTTCGCCGCGATTATCGCTTTTATAGTTGTAGCAATGGATGATATGCTTAAAGCGGTCTTTTTAGTAATTGCGTTTGGATTAATTCAGGCGATTGAAAACGCTATTCTCTTGCCAGCACTTTCTAGAAAAATGATACAGGTCTCCCCTATTGTTGTTTTACTTGCCCTGTTTATCGGCGGAAAATTTTGGGGCGTTTTAGGCGCAATTATGGCAGTACCATTAGCCGCAATCTTGCTGGATTTCCTAAAGGACTTTTTAGAAAAACGAAAAAATGAAGGAGATGATGAAAATCCGTAAAACATGAAAAAATTTTATATTACTACAACTCTGCCCTATGTCAATGCTATTCCGCATATTGGTTTTGCATTAGAAATTATTCAGGCAGATGTGATAGCTCGTTATCGCCGTGAAAAAGGCGATGATGTATTTTTTAATACTGGCACTGACGAACACGGCTTAAAAATTTATCGCCAAGCCCTGAAAGAAAAAAAAGACCCGCAAAAGTATTGTAATGAATATGCGGCTAAATTTGATAATTTGAAAAAGGCATTAAATTTAAGTTATGATAATTTTATTCGCACAACTGATAAAAATCATATCAAAGCAGCGCAGGAATTTTGGCAAAGGTGCGAGGCAAATAAAGACATCTATAAAAAAAAATATAAAATAAAGTATTGCGTAGGTTGTGAATTAGAAAAAACAGAATCAGAATTACAAAACGGGAAATGTCCTTTGCATCCGAATTTAGATTTAGAAATCATTGAAGAAGAAAATTATTTTTTTCGTTATTCAAAATATCAAGACAAACTTCTGAAACTGTATGAAAAAAATCCAGATTTTGTTTTACCAATTTCCCGACTGAATGAAATTAAAAAATTTACTAAACGCGGCTTAAAAGATTTTAGTATTTCTCGATTATCAGAAAAAATGCCTTGGGGCGTGCCAGTGCCGAACGATGAAAATCATGTAATGTATTGTTGGTTTGACGCTTTAATCAATTACATTTCTTGTCTTGGCTGGCCAAAAAATTTAGAAAAATTTGAGCAATATTGGCCGGGAATTCAATCGGCTGGCAAAGATAATTTGCGCCAGCAATCATCAATGTGGCAGGCAATGCTAATGTCAGCTGGATTGCCAAATTCAAAACAGATTTTAATTCACGGCTTTATTACTTCTAATGGTAAAAAAATGTCAAAGTCATTAGGAAATGTAGTGAACCCGTTTGAACTGGTTGAAAAATACGGCGCTGACGCAGTTCGTTATTTTCTTTTGCGGGAAATTCCTCCATTTGAAGACGGCGACTACACGCAAGAAAAATTTGAGCAACGATACAATTCTGATTTGGCAAAAGGGCTTGGAAACCTCACCGCAAGAGTGATAACTCTTGCTAAAATCATCAATAATCAATCATCAGTTATTAGTAATCAATTATCAGTAATCAATAAAGTTCCAGATTCCAATTTTCAAAAAGAGATAAAGAAAACTTGGAAAAATTATGAAAAATCTTTGGGCAAATTCAAATTCAACGAATCGTTAGAGGAAATCTGGAAACTAATCAGTTTTTGCGACCGGTATATTGAAAAAGAACGGCCATGGGAAAAAGCGACAGCGGTGAAAAATAATCAATCATTAGTTATCAGTGATTTATTATTAACATTGGCAAGCATAGCTGAAATGTTAAGACCGTTTATGCCGAAAACATCGGAAAAAATTTTCCAACAATTAGGGATAAAACCATTAAAAATTTCACCCTTAACCCCACCCTTAACTTCACCCTTAACTCTATCCTTTCAATCTTTGAAATTTAAGGTCAAGAAAAGCAAACCGCTTTTCCCCAGAATTTAATGAATTACAATATAAAGAAGTCGGACTTCCCGCTGGAAGTCCGACTTCTAAAAATTTAGATTATGTTATTTGACACTCACGCGCATCTTAATTTTGCCGCTTTTAGTAAAAACAGAGACAAAATCATAAAAAATTGCCAGAAAAATAATGTCTGGTTAATAAATGTTGGCATAAATTATGAGACATCAAGAAAAGCAGTAGAGATTGCGGAAGAAAGTTCTCAAGGCATATACGCCGCAATCGGACTTCACCCACAAGAAATTTTAGAAGAAAGGTTTGACTTTGAAAAATATAAGAACCTTGCCATAAGTTCTAAAAAAGTTAAGGCAATCGGCGAGATTGGCTTGGATTATTGGCACAAACCAAAAACCAAAAGCAAATTAGCCGAGTTTAAGCAGAAACAAAAAGAATTGCTTTTGCAAGAAATCAAATTAGCCCATGAATTAAATCTGCCCATAATCTTCCACTGCCGAATGGCGCACGACGACCTTATTGAGCTTTTGACGAGACCCGTTCTCGTCCGCGCGCGGACGAGAACGGGTCTCGTCCCGCTCACCCTTAATGGCGTTATCCATTGTTTCACCGGAACCTGGCAGCAAGCGCAGAAATTTTTGGCTCTGGGATTTTATTTAGGATTTAATGGAATTATTTTCAAAAAAATTAAGGGAATTTCATTTAATGAAGTCATTAAAAAAACTCCATTGTCTCGGATTTTAATAGAAACCGACTGCCCGTTCCTTACCCCGCCGCAAGAAGGCGATAAAAGAAACGAGCCAATTTTTGTAAAACACATTGTTCAAAAAATTGCTGAAATCAAAAATATCTCTTTTGAAAAAATAGCAAAAGTCACGACTCAAAACGCCAAAAAACTATTCCACATCTAAATATTCATATTAAAACAAGACATTCTCGAGCAACGGTCGTTGCTTTAGAATGTTACCTTTTAATTTCTTGCGAATGGCGATGTCGGACATCGCCATTTATTATTATTCAAGACCCGTTCTCGTCCGAGCACGGACGAGAACGGGTCTCGTCCGGCTTTATTTCAACGCGATGCCGTGACGGACGGCGCCTTCGGCATAGTGCTTTTGGATTTCCGCGGTGCTCAACGCTGTGTCATAAATCCTGACCTCGTCGATTGTGCCGTTGAAGTAATATGCGCCCAATCTTCCTATATTAGTATCTAAGCCTGTACTACCCATTCCATCAAAAGCTGAATTTGTATTCGTTCCTACTAATTCACCATTCACATAACCTTTTGCTGTCCAATCACCCGTATATTTTCTATAAACCCCAACAATATGTATCCAGTTGTTATTCCATTCGCTTTGCCATGCGTAAACAAGTGATGCAATATCTGTTCCATCATTAGCATAAAACAAAAGATTTCCATCCTGAGCAGGAGCATAGATTAACCAGCCAAAATTTCTACTGGCTATTGGATTTCTCTTCGCTTGGTCAGTAGTTTTCACCCACGCCTCAATCGTAATCGCATCAGTGATATTCAAACTCGGTGAATCGGGAATTTCAACATAATCATTATCACCATCAAATACTAACGTATTTCCATAAATTCCATCAGTAGTCCAGCCAGAACTAGGAATAGGAGGGGCGCTAAAATTCTTTAATTCTCCATCATTCCCAAATCCGGATTCATCAAAAGCCGTAATTCCTGAACCTTTTTCAAATCTCCATATCCCAACTGCTTCAGAACCCAATGCGTGCTGAACACTGGAACTAAATTGTTTAGCTTTTGCCATTCTTGCTTTTTCTCCATATCCTTTCATTGAAACCAAAACAATACTGGATATTAATCCAATGATGGAGATAACTACAAGAAGCTCAATAAGGGTGAATGATTTATTTTTCATTATTCTATTATACACCTATTGCGAAAAAACACAAAAATATTCTCATTCCTAATTCACAATTCCCTATTGTCTTATTCGTGCGAATAAGACAATAGGAAAGATAGGTGTTTTATTATTTTTTTGAACAATTTCTAAAATGTGCTATAATGAAAATGTTGTTGAGCGCAAAAATGAAAATTATTATGACCACATCTTTATCATCTTTTAATTCAAGAGAGTTAGCTATGATTTACAAATCATTAGGAAATATCCGTCGAATTTTAATATTGATATATCTTTTAAAGCAGAAAGAATTAACAGTTGGTCAAATTAGTGAACTTTTAAAGCTTTCTTTCAAAAGTGTTTCTAAACATCTTTTAATTTTAGAAAATGCTGAAATAATTAAGAAAAGACAAATTGGTTTGAATATGCTTTATTCAATTAATAAAAATTTTCCAAGATCTATTTTGTTCTTTTTGAAAAAATTGTCATATTGAAAAAATTATCATAAAAAAATTTCAAAGAATTTCCTATTGTCTTATTCGCACGAATAAGACAATAGGAAATGTGAATGTCTGGAATCTACATTTTTGCACGATCCCTCCCCTGTGTGCAGGGGCGAGGTTTTCGGTCGTTTCGCTCCCTCAAAGTTATCCACAGTTGCGTTTCTTGATAAAGTGGTATAATAGAAAAATCGTATTATAGTTTTTTTAAGGCGCAAATAAGAGGAGATAAAAAACGGAAAAATGGGCGAAGAAGCGAAAAGTAAAAAATTGCGTACAGCCAATGATTTGATAAATGAAGCAGTGGAAGAACAAAAAGAGAGAGAAAAAATTGATTTGAATACTTAC
>DAOWLG010000007.1 GCA_030643485.1 Candidatus Nealsoniibacteriota bacterium
ATGAAAGGGGTCTGCACCGGGATTTTTCCGAGCTGTTGGAAAAATTAGCTCCTTACGGGAAAAATAGATATAAACACAATTTAACGGGTGAGGATAATGCTGACTCTCATTTGAAAAGAACCTTTATGGGGCGGGAAGTAGTAGTAGCCGTAACTGATGGAAAACTTGATTTTGGACCGTGGGAGCAGATATTTTACGGGGAATTTGATGGGCAAAGAAGAAAGCGTGTTTTGGTAAAAATTGTCGGTGAATGATTGGAGAAAAAAGATTTTTGCAAAATAGACATTTTGCATATTCACCAATCCGTAAGGCGGAGCGGGCAGGCAACAGGGGTAAAAAAGCTATTTTAGGGGGTATTAATGATTAAAGAGAAAATATTAATTATTGATGACGAAAGTGATATTATAGAATTGGTCCGGTATAATTTAGAAAAAGAAGGCTATCGGGTAATTTTTGCTCATAATGGCGAAAAGGCTTTGCAATTAGTTAAAAAAAAAGTTACCTGATTTGATTATTCTGGATTTAATGTTACCCGGAATAGATGGTTTGGGAGTATGCCGTAAGTTAAAGAACGATTCTTCTACATTAAATATTCCAATTGTTATGCTCACCGCGAAAGGAGAAGAGACTGATATTATCGTGGGTTTGGAATTGGGAGCTGATGACTATATTGTGAAACCTTTTAGCGTGAAACAATTGATAGCTAGAATAAAAGCGGTGTTAAGAAGGACAATCGTTAAAGAAAGCGGTAGGAATTTAATTAGGATAAATGATTTAGTCATTGATTCTACGAAACATGAAGTTATTTTGGAAAGTAAATCTTTGAATCTTACTTTTATTGAATTTGAATTATTAAAGTGTTTGACTTCCAATCCCGGCCGGGTTTTTACCCGGGACCAATTATTAAATAATGTTTGGGGTGAAGGGGTAATTGTTGTGGATAGGACAGTTGATGTTCATATAAGAAGATTACGTAAAAAGATGAAAAGTGCTGCCGAGCGGATTGTTACGGTTAGAGAGCTGGGATATAAATTTAAGGGGTAGATAATGTTTAGGATGAAGATTGCCTGGAAATTGTTTTTAACTTATACCGGAGTGGGCATTATTTGTGTGATAACAATTGCCATTTTTGGAACCAGGATATTAAAAGATTATTCTTTGAAGGGGATAAATGATCATTTCATTAAAAGAGATGCCTGGTTAGTAAAAGAATTGATAAAAAAAGATGTCCTGGAAGGAAATTTAGCAAAAATTAATGAACGAACAAAAACTCTGGGTGAAAAAATTGCAGCCAGAATTACTATTATTGATAAAGACGGAACCGTTTTAGGAGATTCGGAAAAAAATCTTGATGTAATAGAAAACCTTGCTGACCAACCCGAGGTAAAAGAATCTTTATTGGGTAAATGCGGGAAAAGTATTCGTTATAGTAATACTCTCAAAATTGATATGATGTATATAAGTGTTCCTATTATTCAAAATAAACAGGTAGTAGCAGTAAGTCGTCTTTCCTTTCCTTTGACCGGAATAAAGGGGGGGCTGTCTTATATTCACAAAATAGTTTTTTTGGGAATGCTGCTGGGAATAAGTCTTGTTTTGGGAATAGAAACAATAATATCACGAAAAATAACTCAGCCCTTGCAAAATATGAGCACTTTGGCTAAAAAATTGGCTCAGGGATTTTTTACTCAGCAAATAAAAATTGATTTTCAGGATAAAGCAGGTGAATTAGCCCAAAAGAAAACATTTAAAGTGCATGCTATTCCTATTCAAGCCGAAAAAGATATGTTTGGGGCCGTAGCCGTGGTGCATGATATTAGCAAACCTAAGGAATTAGAAAAAATGTGGATTGAATTTATAGCTAATATATCCCATGAATTACGCACACCACTTACTTTAATTAAGGGATTTACGGAAACCTTAAGAACGGGTGATGTTACTGATGTTAAGGATCGTCAGCGGTTTTTTCAAATTATCGAAACCCAAACAGAAAGAATTAACAATTTGATTGATAATTTATTGAATCTTTCTAATCTGGGGTCTAAAGAACTTGTAATGCAATTTGAACAGGTAAGACTTAATGATTTATTGAAGAAAATAGTCGCTAATTTTGAAGAAATTATAAAAAGAAAAAAACATATAATCAAAGTAGATTTTCCTGTTGAGTTTCCACGGGTTGAAGTAGATTTAATTAAAATAGAGCAGGTTTTTAATAATCTTTTGGATAATGCAATTAAATTTATGCCGGAGCCGGGGGAAATATGCATTAAAGCAATTGAGAATCAGAAAAATGTTTGCATAGAAATAGTTGATTCCGGTATGGGCATTGCTTCTGAACATTTGGACCGTCTTTTTGAACGTTTTTACCGGGTGGACAAAACCCGCTCAAGAAAATGGGGTGGAGCAGGTTTAGGGCTTTCCATTGTTAGGCATATTATCCATGCACATCAGGGGGAAGTAGGCGTTGAGAGTAAAGTAGGTAAGGGTTCAAAATTTTTCTTTATCTTACCCAAAAAACAAAACAAGAAGACAACACTATATTCTTAGTAAGTAAAACGGCGGTATTTAAAAATCATAGTTATAATACAGTCTGGAAAGCGGTAATCTATAGAAATAGACTCCTGCTTTCGCAGGAGTGACATTGACTTATATCCTGCAGCTTTTTACGGGGGAGGTTCATTTTATGCGAAAATTTATTTCCCTTACTTTTTTTGGGATTGCTATGGGATTTGTAGAAGCAGCGGTAGTTGTTTATTTGCGGGAAATTATTTATCCGGAAGGTTTTTGTTTTCCCCTAAAAGATATTCCCGTAAACCTTCTTTTTACCGAAATAGCCAGGGAAGTAGCAACAATCATTATGCTTGTTAGCTTAGCTCTTCTTACCGGAAAAACTTTTCATCAGAGGATTTCTTGTTTTCTTTATAGTTTTGGAATATGGGATATTTTCTATTATGTCTGGCTTAAAATAACTTTAAACTGGCCTGATTCATTATTTACTAAAGATATATAAAT